>NZ_CALPCV010000028.1:0-29037 GCF_943193095.1 Parasutterella muris
CTGTTCCTGAGTTTTGCTATCCATATTTGTAGGGTGATTGGTTTCTTTCATAGGTTATAATTATCGCCTATGAAGTTGAAGAAGTCCATCCATGCATTGCTCAAAAGGGGTATAAAATCAATTAGTTAAATTGAAGATGAGACTATTTGTAAAAATAGCTCCTAGAATTTTGGGAATTCAGGACACAATGAGAATTTTGGCGCCGGGATAAATTTCAAATTAATTCCCTATCGTTTCCTCTGCATTTTTCTTAGGTTGCAAAAGGCCGCAAGCAAACTCTATCGCTTTTCTGTCCTCCGGGTCTTAGAATGGACTGAACCCAATCCTCAAACTTCGGAGAAAATAATGAAAGTTAAGCTCATTTCTGCAGTTATCGGCGCAGCAGTTGGTTTTTCGTGTCTTACTTTTTCCTATGCTGTTCAGGCCGAAGAGGCGGCGTACAAGCTGATTCTTCTGCGCCACGGCGAAAGCCAATGGAATCTTGAAAAGCGTTTTACCGGATGGTCTGACATTGATCTTACGGACAAAGGACGCGCCGGAGCGCTGAAAGCCGGAGAACTTCTCAAGAAAGAAGGTGTCGCCATTGATGAGGTTCATACTTCCAAGCTGAAACGCGCGATCGAAACAGCCCAGCTTGCACAGAAAGGAATGTCTGCAGAATGGCTCCCGATGAGCAAATATTGGCGCTTGAATGAGCGCTGCTATGGCGATCTCGAAGGCAAGAAGCGCGCAGATGTCGCCAAGGAATTCGGTGATGATCAGGTCAAGGTCTGGCGAAGAAGCTTTGATGTTCCGCCGCCCGCATTGTCTGTTGAGGATCCTCGCTCTCCGGTGAAAGATCCTCGTTACTCCGACTTAGATCCGCGTGTCATTCCTGCCGGTGAAAGTCTTAAAGACGTGATTGCGCGTGTAGGACCTTATTGGGCGGATCAGCTTTATCCTGCGATCAAATCCGGAAAGACGGTTCTTGTGGTGGGTCACAGCACAAACCTTCGTGCGCTCTCCAGCTGGATCGAACCGAATCTTGACGAAAAGGCTCTGCAGAAACTTGAGATCGGCAACAGCAAGCCGATTGTTTATGAGCTTGATAAGAACATGAAGGTGCTGAGCCGTAAGGTTCTCAAAGACTCTGAAGAGAAGAAATAAGGAAACTCAGGTCCTCTTCTGAACGGGTGCCCAAAACCCTCTGCTTCTGCCTGAATTGAACCCCTTTGAGGAGTGTTCAGCTTATTGGTTTCCTATAGTTAAGGAAAAAAGGAATCAATATGTTCGGACTAACTCAACTGGGTGTAGAAGCTTTCCTTGCGGCAATGGGCATCCAGTTTGTCTCCTCTCTGATGGGGACTGCGGTGGCGAGTATTGCGCCGGAGATTGCTCGCTCGCTTCAGGCCAACAGTACATTTTCGGGTCTTTACATCGGCTTCATGTATGTGGGCGCCTGTATCTCTTCTCTTGTCGGCGGAAATTTTATTCGCCGATACGGCCCGGCGCACATCACTGAATTTGCGCTTGCCTTTGCTGCGGCCGCCGTTATCCTGTGTATGGCGCCGCTGGAATCTATCGTTATCTTTTCCGCCTTTCTTCTTGGTTTAGCCAAGGGACCTCTGATGCCGGCTATCAATACAATGCTGAGTCGTCAGGTCGAGAAAGGCAGATACAACATTATCTTTTCTCTGAAGCAGTGTGCCGGGCCGGTCGGCATGGCCGCTTCCGGTCTAGTGATTCCCTTTCTCACGACTCATTTCGGCTGGCGCGTCGGTTTATCCTTCGTCGCGGTGCTGTGCGTGCTGACGGCTTTGTGGAGCCAGTGGATTAAAAAAGATCAGGACAGTTCATTCCAGTTCAAAGATGAACCGATATCGCTCACGCACTTGGCCGACAGTCTGAAATTGGTGCTTGATAATCCGCTGCTGCGCAGACTCTCAGTACTGAGCATTATCTACAAGGGACTGCAGATGTCGGTCCTTGCGTATATGGTTGTATTTCTGACGGACATGAAGTTTTCTTTGGTGTTCGCCGGTTTGGCGCTGGCTGTGAGCAATTTTGGGGCAATATTCGGAAGAATTTTTTGGGGCGCTTTGGCCGATAAGATCCATTCCTCGAGAGTTGTGCTTGCGATTTGCGGAATTCTCATGGGCATCTTTACGGTTGTGCTGAGTTTTACCCAGGCAGACTGGCCCAAATTTGTTGTTCTAATCGTCAGTTTCCTTTTAGGCATTAACTCGCTGGGCTGGAGCGGCGTGTTCTTTGCGCAGATCGCCGCAGCGGCACCGCATGGCAAGGTTGCCGAAGCGACCGGCGGAGTGGACTTCTTCTCGTTCGTCGGTGCGATCTTTGTCCCGATGGCGTTTGGCTTCCTTGGGCACCATCTGGGTGAATTTACAACCGGTTTTTGGATTGTGTCTGCCGTGACAATGCTTTGCGCGGCTTATCTCCTGCTGGTAAAGGATATTCAGCCTTCTTCATAATTTAATCTGAAGCAAATCGGAAAACACCGCCTCCCGGATTCGACGAAAAGATCAAACAATCCGGGAGGTTTTCTTTTTGCTGCGCGGCGGGATTCAGTCTTTGCTGCCTGTGAGTTTTCGTCTTCAACTCAGCTTTAACTCTCGATTTTTGCAGCCGGCAGAGGTATGAATATTTGTAAGGATTAGGTTGATTTATGCCTAAATTTTATGGTTTCCGATGAAGAAATAGTATTGGATTTTGGACGGCCTCTTTTCTAAGATGAAAGTCTCTTGGAGAAGAAGATGACAATTAATAGAAGATCCTTTCTGCAGTTTTCCTGACTTGCAGCGCTTTGCGCCGCGATGCCGGCAGTATCAGCGGAGTCAGTCCGTCCTAAACGCATCCTTGTTTACGGAGACTCGAACACTTTCGGATGGATTTATGACCCTAAAGTCGGCGTAACCCGTCTTCCGGTTGAGAAGACCTGGGTTCGAGTAATGGCCGATAAACTCGGCGCCGGCTATGAAGTTGAAGTGAATGCGCTCGGCGGACGGACAATTTGTCGGGACCAACGGACCGGAATTGGAACCGGAAGCCGGATTCCCGGTCCGCTCTTTAACGGTATGACGTCCCTGCCGGCAGTTCTGTCAGAGAATCTTCCGCTGGATCTGGTCATCGTCATGCTGGGTACAAACGATGCGAAGGCAGCGTTCAAGACGACAGCCGATCAGCTCGCAGACGATTTAGGTCGTATGACAGAGCTGATTCGCGGGGACGGGTGGGGCGGAAACACACCGTACCCGAGTCCTAAGGTGCTTCTCATTGCACCGATCTATCAGCCGGACGATACCGCCTACGGAGAGTTTTTTAAGGGCGCCGACGCGATTACGAAAGCATTGCCCGAAGCCTTGCGCAGGAAAGCCGCAGAAATCGGAGCGGAATATTTGAATGCCGGAGACTTTGTCACAGGAGTACCCGCTCAGATGGACCGAGTACACATGTCAGAAGAGCAGCACCGTTTGCTTGGGCTCGGTGCGGCAGACAAAGTTAAGGCAATTATGGAGCGATAGATCAGGAGAGCGAGATGAAACTGAAAGCATCAGCCGCAGCAATCGGCCTTATGGCTTGCGGCGTACTCTCAGCCCAAACGATAGAAGTTCAGCTGGGAGAAAAGGTTGGCACAATAGAACTCAATGTAAATGATGCAGCCCGCTCTCTTTTGGAGCAGATGCCGCTGAAGCTTAAGTTCGAGGATTTCGGTTCTGCAGAAAGAATCGCCTATCTGCCTCAAAAACTTAAGTTGGGCTCATCACCTACGTCGTGTGCTCCTTCAGAAGGAGATTTGACCTATTACATCCCTTGGGGGAATCTTGCGGTGTTTGTCAAGGGTTGGCGTCCGTCAAACGATCTGGTTCCTCTTGGCAAACTCAGCGATCAGGCGCTGGAAATTATCAAGTCTAGTTCGAATAGGACGATTGAAATCAGAGCTGTGAGGAGTAAATAAAATGCCGGTTCTTTCGAGAAGAGCAGCTCTTCTTTCCGTCTTAGCCCTTTCTGCAGCACTCAAACAGACTTTGGCTCAAACTCAAGCAGCATCTTCTGATATTTCAGAAGCACGGGTTTACTTTCTAAAAGACATTACGCCGGAGAATTTTATTCGGATGTATGACCGTCTACGGGAAGATTCGGGGATTGAAGTGCCTGGGAAGCGGACCGGAATTAAATTGCATGGGGACGATGTGGATACAAATCGAACGCTTTGGGAGGCACTTCAGGCGCATATTCCCAACAGTCGATTTGTCGAGTGCAACTATGCGTCTATTTATCCTGCGGGCCGCGGCAATACAGAAGGTAATTACAAAGCGATTACTTCTCAGGGTGTGGATCGAAACAAGCTCGATATCCTAGACAGAGATCATGAGTTTACGGAAGTAACAATCACCGGCGGTCAAGAGCTTCGAAAGATATCTGTTCCCACCGCACTGCTTAATGAATACGGCATTGTTGCGGTAACGGCCAACTTTAGGATTCCGAGTTTTGCTGGTTTTTCAGGCGCCTGCAAGAACGTGGGGATCGGTTTGGCAAGCGGGGTTGGCAAAACCCAAGTGCATGGAGAAGGCGTACATCGGGACGCAGGCTTCTTTCGCCGCTTAGCCGATGCGACCAAAGGCATACATGATGCGATGGGAAGCCGTCTTCTCTTCATCAATGTGGTTTCCGGTATCCGGGTTGGGCAGCTGCAAGGGGCCAAGGTGCGTCAGGGCAATCTAGGCATCGTCGGTTCGCTTGATCCCTTGGCGGTGGATCAGGCTGCAACGGACCTTATTTACGCTTTAACGCCGCAACAGTATGACGCTTATTCACCGCGCATCAAGATTGACCGAGGCTTTCAGCAGCTAGAAGACCTGGAAAAAATCGGTGGCGGCAATCGACGTTACCGTCTCATCGAACTCTAAATTTTTAGAAATAATCTTATTAAAAGGAGAGCACTATGTGGAAAACCGTTGCAGCTTGCGCCTTAGGACTTGGCATGACAGCCGTCTGCGCGAAAACATTAGTTGTCAGTTACAGCTTTACCGGTAATGCAGATCGCATCGCCGCAGCGCTGGTTAAAGAAATTAAGGCGGATCAGATCAAGATTGAACTGGCGCAAAAAGGCATTGATTACGCCGCGAACTACTACTCGATCGGCAGTGACCTTGTCGGGGCGATTCGTAAAAAGCCTGACACTGCGGCTTCATATCCGAAGATTGATCCGGTTAAGGTCGACTGGTCTCAGTACAGCACCGTGATTATCGCGACACCGCTCTGGTGGAGCAATATGGCGGCTCCCATGCAGACGTTTCTTTTTGAGAACGGAAAAGATATGTCGGGCAAGAAAATCGGCCTCATTGTTACCAGCGCAAGCAGCGGCATCAGCGGTGTAGAGCGTGACGCAAAGCGCCTGATCCCGGGCGGTGACTTCTATTCTCCCAGTCTTTGGATTCGTTCGTCTCAGTCCTCCTCGGCCGGCTCAATGCTCGCCGATTGGCTCAAGCGTATTCATTACGATGAAGCGGCAAAGTAGACGGTCTATGACACAAACAGAGGGAATCATGGCAGGAAAAAAGATTGTTCAAACAGCAGGTCGTCAAGCACTCGGTTCATTTGCGCCGGAATTTGCGCACCTGAATGGCGATATTCTTTTCGGTGAAGTTTGGAGCCGCAATGATTTGCTGTCACTGCGCGACAGAAGCCTTGTGACGATCGTTTGTCTTATTGCTCAGGGAATTACGGATAATTCGCTCGTGTATCACTTAAAAACCGCGAAAGAGAACGGCATCACGCAAAAGGAAATCGCGGAGATTCTGACGCATGCGGCCTTTTATGCCGGGAGGCCTAAAGCTTGGGCCGCCTTTAATTTGGCAAAGATCGTCTGGACGGAAGAAGAATAAACGTCTCGATTTTTAACTTGAGGCGGCTATGCGGCTTCTTCCTATTGAATCAGACCGGAGGCCGGCAGAAGAGCATAGGAGGTCTAAATCGGAAGCGTCAGCATCGCCGAGAGTGTCTGCATTGTGGTGACATTGGCGACAGCGGGCGCATCGCCGCCCATCGAGGTGGTCATCACATAACAGGACTGAGCCGTCGGGAGTGCGGCAAAAAGAACCAGAGCGCCCAAAGACAATTTATCCAGTCCGAACACAAGAGCCGCTGTCCAGGCGATAAGCGGCACGATCAGAAGTCTTTGTACGGTGCATGCGGAAATCAAAGCGAACTTCGCTTTCAGATCACGGAGCGTTAAAGAAGCGCCGATGCAGAGAAGCCCTGCCGCAAGAGAGGCGTTTCCCAGGCTTTTAAGCGACGCAGTCAGAAAAACAGGAAGACGAAGACATTGAATAAGAGCCCCAAAAGCGTCGCAATGATGAGCGGATTCTTAAAGACTTGAAGCAGCACTTTCTGCATCCTCTTGCCCAAACTCTTTTCGATTGAATTTGCTTCTAAACGAACAGCGATTCCGTTCCTTTCCTACGAAGAAGATTCGTATGACAGGAGAAAAACGCAGAAGATCCTGAGGCTCTTATCTATGCCGTCCTCAGTCAGTTATCAGCTCGAGAATAGCCGCGCTTTGGCGAGCGCTGTATCGAACGGCTTAGGCTGGACGATTGTTCCGCCGATGAGTCTGTGGAGCGTGCGCGAGTGTTTTGATCGATTGAATTCCTTTCCGGTTGAAGGCGTTCATGAGGTTAAACGTCTGGGTATCGGTGCCCGCAGTCCGATGTTTCGATCTCTTGCCAATGACATTAAGGCGCTCTATGCGGAGCGCTGGAAGCAGAAATACGGCCGCGAGATGCAGGAGAGAGCTCCTTCATTAACAGCGCATCTGCGGCCTCTTTTCGCATAAAAAATGCCCGCCGTCGGGCGGGCATCAAGCTTACGCTTTAGCGAGGATTATTTACCTTCAACAGCAGCTTTTTCTGCGTTTTCCGGTTTCTGTCCGCGCGGAACGATCACGCCTGTCGGCTGTTCAGCAGCGTTGCGTCCGGCGATACGACCGAATGTAACGATGTCGGCCATAGCGTTGCCGCCGAGACGGTTGGCACCGTGAACACCACCTGTAACTTCACCGGCAGCGAAGAGACCCGGGATAACGTTGCCCTTCTTATCGAGAACCTGAGCTTCGGTGTTGATTCTCAGACCGCCCATTGTGTGGTGGACAGCAGGAGTCACCTGAACAGCGAACCAAGGACCTTCTGTCAGAGGACGCGGCATGTCGGCGCGGCCGAATTCAGCGTCTTTCTTGTCAGCCTGGAACTTAGCATACTGTTCCATTGTGGCCTTCAGGTTGGCAGCGTTGATCTTGAGCTTGTCGGCGAGTTCGTCAAGTGTGGCGCCTTCTGTAACGAGGCCCTTCTTGATGTATGTTTCGATCGCTTTCAGGCTCTTGCGAGTGGCTGTATCGAAAACGAGGTAGCCGACTTTGCCGGGCTGTTTGAGCTCAGCAGCGGAAACAACGTCACGAGTCTGCAGTTCGTTGATGAAGCGCTTGCCGTCCTGGTTGACGAGGATGGCGCCGTTGCCGCGAACCGCTTCAGTGATCATTTCGCCGTTGTTGGGAACTACGGTCGGGTGAGTCTGGATCTGGGACATGTCGACTGTGTCGGCACCGGCCTTTTCACCAAGAGTGATACCGTCACCGGTAGCGCCCGGATGGTTGGTTGTACCAAAGCCCTTGAGCTTGGGATTGATCTTTGTCAGCAGATCCTGATTGGCGCCGAAACCGCCCGCAGCGATAACGACGGCCTTAGCGTTGATGGTCTTAACGCCGTTCTTGCCTTTGTACTGAAGACCGACAACCTTGCCGTTCTTAACGATAAGTTTTTCAACTTTGGCGTTGGTTCTGACGTCAATGCCTTTGTCCTTAGCGGCAGTAGCAAGAGCCTTAACAACGTTGGCACCTACGAAGCCGCCGCCCGCGGGACGGTGAGCGCGTTTGTTGGTGGCGCCGGCGAGCATGCCGACGTCAGTCAGATCGCCTTCTTTCAGGCTGTTGATGAAGTCAACAGAGTATCTGGCGTTGTCTGTGAGGACGTGTACGAGATCCGGATTGTTCAGGTACTTGCCGCCCTTCATTGTGTCGTTGAAGTGTGTCTCGATGGAGTCTTTGATTCCGGCCTTTTCCTGCGGTTTGGTTTCAGCAGCGTTCAGACCGCCGGCTGCGCGGTTTGTGTTGCCGCCGACAAAAGCCATTTTTTCAAGAACGATGACTTTTTTGCCCAGATCATGAGCAGTTACAGCGGCAGAAAGACCTGCGCCGCCTGCACCGACAACGACAACGTCCGCGTTTTCAGCGGCGACGGCGGGTACAGTGAAAACAGCAGATACGGCAGCAGCCAGGATTACCTTTTTCATTGTTTCTCCTCTTTGAGAATGTGTTGGGAATGGTAATGATTTTAATTACCGTGCGGAGATTAATCCATATGCATACTGTTGAAAAAGCAATAGTTACAGAAGGAATTAGAAGAAAATTTTTGAGAAAAAACGAATATCGCGAGGCGGGTGTCATTTACTTTGTGTTCCTCTCATGAGAGGGAGGGTGTTTCTTTTTTGAGACTGAAAAGCGCATCCGCTGCAGCCCTGCTGAGCGGATTGGCGTCGGAAAATAATCAGATAGGATTATTGCTGAGTAGACTGACTGAGCTGCTGAGCAGAAGACATGAAAAAAAGCCGCACTCTGGAGGATAAGTGCGGCTTAATCGGCTGTATCGGATTAAGTGTTACTTTTGCCAGCCGAAGTACTCACAAACCGTGTCCCAAGCCACGTTCTGGAGAAATCTTGCCGTTTTTTCATCGACTTTTTCGATGCCGAAGAAATTCAGCCCGACCGGAGAGCGGTGGTACATAGAAGCAAAGACGACGCAGGCTTCAAGGTAGGTACCTTCCGGAGACGGATGAGTTTTATCCGCGCGGTAGAGTTCCAGTTTCGGATCCTGTTTAATCGCTTCGGCAAAAGCCAGGCCAACCGGGATGACCATGGCGTTAGCCTCGTTGCCGACCTTGGTCGTAGCATCCGCAAGCTGCTGAGTCATTTCCGGCTTGTTCTTGCGCGCCCAAGTCATCATTAAGAGCGGCTGAATGCCGATGCACTGCAGATCATAGGAATGCTGCTTGGCATATTTTTCGAAAATGTCTTTGCGCTGCGGGTTAATCGGTCCGGTGCTGTTGTCCTGAAGCACAACGGCGTCAAAGACTTTTTCCTTGCGGAAATCAAAGGTTTTGATCTTGCCGCCGTCGCTGTGGTCAACATAGGTAGACGCCATGCCGGAGGGACGAACGAGTTCCCAGACATTGAACCAGCCGAGATCGGCTGCACCGATGGTCACCATGCGGTTTCTGCGGACCTTTAAGCCGGCGGCCTTGATCAGTCCGTTAACGTTGCCGGACAGGCCGCTTGAGTAATAGGTATAGGAATTGCCGACAAGCATGTAGCTTTCGGGCGCTTTGATCTCTGTGACTTTAGGTCTAACAGAGCATTCCAGAGATTGTGCGGAAAAAGGCAGAATGCAGGCAAAGGCAACCGCTGCGGCTGTTAGGATTCTCATCATCGCTCCTTAGGAAAGTGTAAGCAGTATGATTGTCGTCACGACAGCCGCGGCAGGAAAGGTCTGATTCACAAACTGATTTTGCTAAGCATGCAAAATTTCAGATCTTTTCGCAAAATATAAAAATCCGGTTATTTTCCGAAAATAATTTTTTCCAAGCCCTTGGTATCCGTTCCGGAGAAGATGGGCAGATATTTGCCGTCCTTGTTTTTGAAGACGCCGAGCGGCACAACTGTCAGACCGCTCCATCGTGCGATTTTGGCATTTGACCATACTTCAGCGCGGAACTTCTTGTCGACCTCTTTGCCGGCAGGATTAATGCCGCGGAAGTCCGGATCCTTAAAGTGTTCTTCATGTTCGGCAAGAGCTGCCCAAGGTTTCTTTGAGGAGAGAATCAGCGCGGCCTGATCAAGGCTCAGATCGTTCAGCACGGGAATCGGGAACCAAACAAAATTGACCTTGCCCTGCAGAGGCAGAGAGGCATGCCACAGCTTTGAACACCAGGGACACTGTGTGTCGGACACGATAACGACAGTAGGTTCGTCGGGTTTGGCATCCGGATTTTTGATGCCGAAGCCGTTGGCAAGCATGGACTCGTAGAGATGTTCAATCTGAGTGCCCGCCCTTAACTCTTCGTATTCGGGATGAGACGGCACGCTGTTCGGACGAATACCGACTTTTTCTTCAGCCAAAGCGAAGGGTGTTAACAATAGAGATGAAGCAAAAAGACAAGTACGACGAAGCATGGTATTCCTCCAAAAACTGCCTTCATTGTATGCGTATGACCTGACAAAAGACGGGTCGGCGGGTGAAATTTGGGACATCCCAAGGGAAATATTCTTCGATATATGTTTCGTCGGATATTTATTGAAGTAAAAGCTAGCTACAATGCAAAGGTTAAAGTGCGCTTGAGCAGAGGAAAAAATGAGCTATTCCATTGGAGAACTTTCAAAAAAATTTAATATCGCGCCGTCTACACTTCGTTACTACGAAAAGGAAGGGCTCCTGTCTCAAGTGAAGCGCAAAGCATCCGGTGTTCGCGAATTTGGCGTGGAAGACTGCAGAACACTGCTCTTGGTGGACTGCCTTAAACAAAGCGGCATGTCGATCAGAGAGATTTCGCAGTTTTCCGAACTTATGCGATGCGGCGACAGAACACTTTCAGAACGAAACGCGACGCTGCAGACTGTGACGGAAACTGTCAAAGAAAATCTGAAGCGGCAGAAACAAAACCTGAAACGACTGCGCTATGAAGCATGGCTTTACGAAAAAGCCTGCCAATACGGGAGTATGGAGAAAGCGAAAAATCTACCGCTTTCAGCTATGCCGAAGAAGATTCGCAAAGTGAAGCAGGAGCTTGACGAGCTCCTTGAAGACTAATCGGTTCGGAGACATCAATATGAAAATTGTCATCACCATCGCCAACTTTTGTGACGACGCTTTAAATTACCTCAAGGATAAAGGGTTTGATGTACACCACTACAGCGGGCCTTCGCTCGGTGCGGGCGTCGCTGACGACACGCTCTTTGAAGTCGTGAAGGACGCGGATGTCATTATTGCCGGAACCGAAACGTATCGTCCGTCTCTGCTTGCTCGTCTGCCCAAGCTGAAACTGATTTCCAGAAACGGTATCGGCTATGACGCAATTGATCAGGAGGGTCTTAAGACCAACGGCATTGGACTCACGCGCACCAGAGGGTTTGTAGAAGGAGCGGTTGCCGAGCAGATCATGGCTTACATCCTGTATTTTGCGCGCCGCATTGATCAGCAGAATGCACTGATGCACGCGCATCAGTGGAAGAGCAAGCTCGAGCCCGGTGCAAAAAACCATACGCTTGGTCTGGTCGGGTTCGGCGGAATCGGTACTGAAACCGCTAAACGCGCGGTTCCTTTCGGCATGAAGGTGCTTTATTACTGTCGCCATCCCAATCCGCAGGAGCCGACCTACGGAGCTGAGTATGCTGAGCTCGACGAGCTGCTTGCACAAAGTGACTATGTCGCGGCCTGTGTTCCGCTGACGGATGAAACGTATCACTTTTTTGATGCGAAGAAAATCGCGAAGATGAAAAAAGGCGCCTGCCTGATCAATATCGCCCGAGGTCCGGTTGTGGATGAACACGCCCTGGCTGATTCGCTCAAGTCCGGACATTTATCTTCCTGCGCGGTGGATGTTTATCCGAAGGAGCCCTGTACGGATTCTCCGCTCATTGACTGTCCGACTGCGGTTCTGACGCCGCATACAGCCTCATCGACCGTGGAGAATATGCGTGAAATGAATTTTGCGGCCGCTGACAACGTGATTAATTATCTGAACGGCGCATTAGATCCTAAATATCTGGTGGTGCAGGGCAGCCGCGCGTAGGGACGGTCCTTTCAGAAGGTTAAGTGGATAAAAGAAACGGCCGAAATTGATTCGGCCGCAAGGTCTTATCCACATGACAAGAGGAAAGCCTCCGTTTCGGAGGCTTTAGCGTTAAGTTCGCGCTTTAGCGGTGTATCTTATAGCGTAGCCACACAAAACCAGAACCTACGGTTTCACAATCAATCAGCTCGAGGCGATTGTTTTTGAGGGGAGACGGCTCTTCGGTACGGCATTCGATAACAGAAGGATGAGCGCTGTTTCCGTCGAGTCCCGGATAAATAATCAGGCTCAGTTCGTCTACAAGGCCCATACCGATGAATGTACCGCAGGTAAGGGCGCCGCCTTCAAGGAGGAGATGCTTGGCATTGAAGTCGGATTCAAGATGTTTTAAAGCACTTTCGGTTTCTTCTTTCTTAGTGCCGGGCGTGCGCATGATGTAAGAGACGCCTACGTCTTCAAGTTCTTTCTGATAAGCGCGTGTGACATGGCTGCCCAAAATCGCGACGATATGTTCGCCGCTCGGAAGGGTCGGGGATTTGTAATGGAGGCGCCCCTGAACGTCAAAAACGACTGCGAGCGGGCGGCCTTCGCGTTTGCCGACGAAAGTCATGGTGTGCATGGTCTTCGGACCTTCCATCGGTTCGCGTTCTTCGATCAGATCCTCACCATATTCGGCCATCGTGTTGCGGCCTACGATCCATCCGTCAGCGGGCATCTTGGCAGCGGTCGCTTCGTAAACATCGCCGACGCCACAAGCGTCGTTATAAAGGGGGCTCCAATATTTAGATAAGAGACGTCCGTCGGCGGACATGATCATGTGGCAGGTAATTTTCATTTTCGGTCTCCTCAATATGCTTGATTGCGCAGGACCTACAAGATAAGCAATTCCGGCTAGGAACTGCGGGGCAGATCCCTATCCTTAGTATGCTCCAAATAGGTTCATAAAGGAAGAGAAAAAAACGTTGAGATCGGTCTTTTTACGGCATTGAGCGCCAGGAAGGTGCGTCTTTTCAGTGTGATTTGTTGAGAAATATTTCTAAGAAAGAAAAAAGCTCCTGATTTTCAGTCTTTCCTGAGTTGGCACGGTTTATGCATGTCAGTGGTTAAGCCCTTACGGGAAACTATAACCATCAGGAGAAATTATGAAACTCATCATTGCGGTGATTAAGCCGTTCAAACTCGACGAGGTGCGCGAAGCGCTGACCGATATCGGTATTACCGGTATGACCGTCTCGGAGGTCAAAGGATTCGGCCGTCAGAAAGGACACACGGAACTGTATCGGGGCGCCGAATATGTGGTGGATTTTCTGCCGAAGATGCAGATTATGGCCGCAGTGCCGGATAACCTTTTGGATCTTGCCTCGGAGGCGATTTCCAAAGCCGCCTACACAGGAAAAATCGGCGACGGAAAAATATTTGTTCTGCCGCTTGAAGAAATCATCAGAATCCGTACAAGTGAAACCGGGGAGGCTGCGATATGAAATGCTTGATTTTCTCTCTAATGCTTCTTTCAAGCCCCGCGGTAATGGCAGAAGAAACAGCGATGAATGCCGCGGATGTGTCCTGGATGCTGGTTGCGACCACGCTGGTGCTATTTATGACAATCCCGGGCATTGCACTCTTTTACGCCGGCATGGTCCGTAAAAAGAATGTACTTTCGGTCGCGATGCAGAGTTTTGCGATTTGCTGCGCATGCACCATTGTTTGGTATGTGTCCGGTTACTCACTTGCATTTACAGAAGGAAGTTTCTTTATCGGCGGTTTAGATCAGGTATTTCTGAAAGGAATCGGCATTAAAACGATGCACGGCTCCATTCCCGAAATGCTGTTCATGATTTTTCAGATGACATTTGCGATTCTGACGCCTGCGCTGATGTGCGGCGCCTTTGCCGAACGAATGAAATTCTCCGCGCTGTTTCTGTTCATGGTTCTTTGGTCGCTCTTTTGCTATGTGCCGGTCTGTCATTGGGTATGGGGACCGGACGGCTGGCTTGCTTTGGCGGGAGCACTTGATTATGCGGGCGGCACGGTTGTTCATATTAATGCCGGCGTCGCGGGTCTGGTCGCCTGTATTGTTCTTGGCAAGCGTGTTGGTTACGGACGGGAGGCGATGGCGCCGCACAACCTCATCATTGCATTAGTCGGCGCCTGCTTCCTCTGGATCGGCTGGTTCGGCTTTAATGGCGGAAGCGGTTTGGCTGCGGATGAAAGAGCGGTAATGGCGATTGTGGTTTCTCAGATTGCCGCGGCGGCTGCGGCGCTTACTTGGATGGCCTGTGAGTATGTCCAGAATCGCCGCTTCACCGTTCTTGGCGCGATTTCGGGTGCAATCGCCGGGCTCGTGGCGATTACTCCGGCCTCAGGCTTTGTAGAACCGATAGCAGCTCTCTTAATCGGCATCTGCGGAGGTTTCGTGTGCTATTTCGGTGCAACCTGGCTCAAATTTAAGCTTGGCTATGATGACTCATTAGACGCTTTCGGTGTGCATGGCGTGGGCGGAATTGTAGGTGCGATTCTCACCGGAGTGTTTGCCACGGAAAGCATTACCGGAGAGGCCATGCGTCCGATGCTTGAGCAGGTCTGGATTCAGGCAGAAAGCGTTATCGCGACGATGGTTTATGCGGCGATCGTAACTTATGTTCTGCTGAAGATCGTTGACAAGCTGATTGGAATTCGAGTTTCTCTCGAAGAGGAACGCATCGGTCTTGACCTTAGCCTTCACGGAGAGCGGGTTGAGTAACTGAGGCGTGGAAATCCGGGGTGCCTTGGGCGCCTCGGATTTCATCCGTTTGTATGAAGTAATTCGTTGGAGGAAAAAGAGTTTTTTTTAATTTTTTTTTCTACACTTTATTTATGCCCTCATTTTTAATCGGGAAAAACCTAACCACAAATTCGGAGATTTAGATGTTTAGAAGAAATTTACTTGCCTGTGTTTCTGCGGCGCTGCTTTTATCCTTCTCTGCGGTACAGGCAAAGTCGCCGACACTTGAAGACGGTGTGCTTCTTGTCGGTACCGATTCAAGCTTTGCACCGTTTGAATTCCTGGCTGAAGACGGCAAAGAATTTACCGGTTTTGACATGGATTTGATCCGTGCGATCGGCAAGCAGCTCGGCTATAAAGTTGTGATTCAAAACATGGGTTTTGACGCCACGGTTCCCGCGCTGCGCACAGGCATTGTCGACGCGGTGATCGCGGGTATGACAATCAATGAAAAACGTAAAAAATTCGTTGACTTCTCAGACCCGTACTACACCTCCGGTCTGATTATCATGGTTCCGACGACAGACACAACAACAAAGTCGATTAAAGATCTGGAAGGAAAGAAGATTGGCGCTCAGATCGGCACAACCGGCATGTTCCGCGCCGAACAGGTCCCCAACGCCAAGGTCGTCACTTTTGCGAACGCCGCGGAAACTTTCCTGGAATTCCAGAACGGCGGTGTTGACGCCGTGATTCAGGACTTCCCGGTTGTCGCCTATTACGTCGCTCAGGGCGGAAACCGCGGCAGACTGGTCGGACCGAAGATGCAGGCTGAAGAATATGGAATCGCAGTTCCCAAAGGCAATGCAGAGCTTCTGAAGCAAATCAACGGTGCGCTTGTCGAATTGAAGAAGAACGGCGAGTTCGGCCGCATTTATAAGAAGTGGTTCGGTGACGAACAGTAAGCGTTAAACGTTCAGGCGACTCCTTAATCGGAGTCGTTTCTGTTTTTAAGTCAATAATTCATCCGTCATTCGTCGGACGGCTTCATCGATAATTTTTCTGCCGTTAAAAACTCTCTCAAGCGCGGATGAGGCTTCGCTTTTATTCCACCACAGCGCGAAATTTTTGAGCTCCGCATTCTGAAGTTCCTGATCCTGCCTTGTGACCATTGCCATTACCCAGGGCTCACGCTCCCAGCCGGGCAGAATCGGAACAATATCGCCGCGTTTGATTTCTTCCAGAACGTGTCCGAAATACAAATCAACGGTAATTCCCTGATGGTTCAGTAAAAGACGCTTCAGTGTCAGCTGATCGTGACTCAGAAAGAGCGTTTTCCATTTCAGGATTCCGGATTCTTCTCCTCCTTTGTACAGAAACTGCGTGTTGTGTCGGTTTGCAGTTTTAAGAAGAAGTCCTGTGTGTCTCACCAGATCCGAAGGAGATTTCGGCAGCCCAAAACGGCGGATGTATTCCGGTGTGCAAAGTACCGGCGTTGCGGTCTGCATAAAGGGTCGAATGATGAGATTTGTAGTGTCGGTCGGCCACTGATTGACTACGGCAAGATCCGCTTCGCCCCGCAGCAGTGCGTTGGCAGAGTGCTCCGGAATGATTTCAAACTGTACGCTTGGGTGCGTGCGCGAGTAGGCGAGCAGTTTTTCGCTGTAAAACTCCTGCGCGATTTCAATCGGGGAAGAAATTCGGAAGAGCTGCTTTTGAGCGGTACCTTCTGAAAATTCGATCATCTGTCGAAATCCGCGCACGAGCGGTGTTGCGACACTGACGAGCTGTGCGCCCTTGCGTGTGGGTTTAAAGGGACGGCAGTTTTTTTGAAGCAGGGCGTAGCCGAGTTCTTTTTCCAAGCCGGAAATTAAACGTGAAACTTTTGCGATATCCAAGTCCATTAAAAGCGCTGTCTGCGAAATATTGCCCGATTTTGCCGTATGCAGAAAGGCTTCCCAAGCCTGAAGGTTTTCTAAGTTTCGCATGGTGTCGAAGAGATGCCGGATGGTTTTCAAAAACTGCAAGGTCTTCACATTTTATAAAGAATCCCTATTTGTCTCAAAATTTCAATAAATATAGATAAAACCACTAAGACAATGATTTTTAAGGGCATGCCAGATGCCTTGACCGATTTCCGAGGGGCGCAATTTAGACGAAAAAATCCGAGACTCAATTTAAAGATGTCTTAGAAACAAAGTGGTTTTATCTAATATCTATTTGATTATCAATTATTTTGTAGAAACTGAAAATTTCTTTTCAGAAATGCTGGCGGTGGAAAGACGAAATTTCAAGAGAATGGAATTAAAGCTTAAATTTCATCCCACACCTAAGGCTATAAAAATGAAGAACATCAAGAGACATCTGGCCGAACACACACGGACTCGACTCGCCATTTCTCATGAGAAGAAGGCCGCTCTCGGATTCTGATTAAAAGAGGGAGCGTCGCCGCTGAAATCAGCGCAGGGCTAACGCGGCTGAAATCAGCTTTTTTTACACACAACGCAGAGAGCTACGCGCACGCGACTGCTCCCAGTATCCATTGTACGTTGCGCGAGCCTCAACATCTCATGGAGAACTCTCATCATGAAAAAACTTTTAGCTTTGCCGATTCTTCTCGCGGCAGGCACAGTTAGCGCCGCTTCCAGCGTAACGCTTTACGGAATTATTGAAGAAGGCGCCATGGTTATGAAGCCTAAGCACGCTGATACAACCGTGCAGCTTAAAGACGCGTTTGACCTCGGTTCCCGCTGGGGCATTAAAGGCGTAGAAGAATTAGGCTCCGGCACCAGCGTTGGTTTTAACCTGGAAGCGGGGTTCCATCCCGATGACGGCTCTATTGCCAACAATACGTACGGAGCAAATGCCTTCGGACGAGAATCCGTGCTTTGGATTCAGAATGAAAAGCTCGGACGTTTAGCGATGGGTCGTGCAGCAACGCTGGGTTCCGGCCTTGGAAGCTATGACATGCAGACCGGTTATGCTTTCATGAACGGCTACGGCCTGATCGGCTGGGACAACTGCATGAATAACTTCCTGCGCGTGAACAACGCCGTCATCTATATGTCTCCGAACATAGCCGGATGGACACTCGGTCTGATGTACAGCAACGGTATCTCAGGCGATACCAACAGATGGTCTCATGATCGTCATTACTGGGGCGCAGGCCTCAAGTATCAGGCGGGCGCGATCAAGTCTTCTCTTATCTTGGAAGCGGAAAACAAAGCGACCTATGCGACGGTGAACGGCGTGCAGGTAAAAGAAGCGCCGATCACAGCTAAATACACAGTGAACTACGGCCTTGAATACAACACCGGCAGCTGGACGCCGATGTTCACTTATCGCTATGTCACACAGGATGAAGGCGTTAAAGCGCATAAATTCGGTTTAAGCGCCCTGATCCCGTATGCGGGCGGAAGATTTAAAGTTGCCGCAGCCTACATGTTCGGCAAGGACGAAAGCATCAAGGCGGGTGAAGACAAGATCAACCATTGGCAGGTCGGCGCAGCATACGAATATCCGCTCTCCAAGAGAACCGTTATTAAACCCTTTATCGGCTATGCGGGAAGCGGCAAAGGCTGGAAGAACCTCGGATATGCCAACGACGGCAATATCTACAACGCCTGGCAGGCCTACATCGGCATGCACCATTTCTTCTAAACGATCAACACTGATTTTCACCTCTTAGGGAGAATCTCATGGATTTATCTAAATTAACTCGACGAAGCTTCACCAAGAGCTTAGCGGCTGCGGTCGGATCGATTCCTGCTGCCAAACTTGGCGGCGGACTCGTCCGCGACGCTAAAGCTCAGGCACCGCAGGCAGCCGATAAAGATGAAGTCAAGATTGTAAAGACAAGCTGCCGGGCCTGTATTCACAACTGCGGCGTGCTTGCGCATGTTCGCAACGGACGCGTTGTCAAACTTGAAGGCAACCCTGAATATCCGATGACCAAAGGTGCAATGTGCCTGAAGGGTCTTTCCGGAATTAACGCGCTGTACCATCCCAATCGCAACATGTACCCGATGATTCGTGTCGGCAGCAAGGACGAGAATAAGTGGAAACGCATTTCCTGGGAAGAAGCGATTGACACGATAGCCCGCAAGCTGATGGATACACGCGCCAAGTACGGCGCCGAAGCGGTCTTCTGTTCGACCGGAGGCGGCGGCAACCCTGCGTTCCGCAGTATTTCGCGCTTCTGCAATATCTTCGGCACACCGAACTGGTACGAGCCGGGATGTGCGCAGTGCTATCTGCCGAGAACTCTGGCTTACGGCATTATGTACGGCGGGCCCTCAACGTCAATTGCCGACGAAAGCGCTTTGGAAATCTATGTGCCCAACACGCCGATGAAGTCCTTTGTCTGCTGGGGTACCGATCCGTCTTACAGCTGCCCGGCAGGCGGCGGCCGAGCCCTTGCCGACTTGCGCGCCCGGGGCGCCCGCTCTGTCGTGATTGATCCTCGTCTGACACCGGATGCTGCACGAGCGGATGTTTGGCTGCCGATTCGTCCGGGTACAGACGTAGCGCTGATGCTTGCCTGGATCAAATACATTATTGACAACGACATGTACGACAAGGATTTCGTCATGAAGTGGACGAATCTTCCGTATCTAGTGGATGTCAAGACGAAGATGTTTGTTCGCCCCAATGAATTATTTGACGGCGCTAACCCGAAAGAATACGTGGTCTGGGACGCAAAGACCAATGCACCTAAGACAATGAAGTATCCGTGGGATGACGCGCTGGATCCGAAGCTTGAAGGTACGTTTAAGCATAACGGCCGCACCTTTAAGACGGGCTTTACGATGCTTCGCGAACAGTGCGA
The DNA here is from genome assembly GCF_943193095.1 of Parasutterella muris. Lineage (NCBI taxonomy): Bacteria > Pseudomonadati > Pseudomonadota > Betaproteobacteria > Burkholderiales > Sutterellaceae > Parasutterella > Parasutterella muris. Next base: position 19,422 of record NZ_CALPCV010000028.1, read on the forward strand.
ACCGTACACAATTGAGAAAGCCGCAGAAATCTGCTGGCTGGATCCGAAGAAGATCGTTGAAGGCATTAAGATTTTCGCGGACGGTCCTTCAGGCCTTTCTCTCGGCGTTGCGACAGACCAATTCCCGAATTCTGTTGAAGCGGCGATGGGCAGCGTGATTCTGAACAGCATCATGGGCTACGTTGAAAAACCGGGCACGATGATGCAGCGCTTCCCGAATGGCGGTACGGCGCCGGCGGGTTCTCTTGCCCCGCGCGCTCAGAAGTGTCTGCCTCCGAGCCAGCTCGCAAAACGCTTAGGCGGTCGTGAGTTCAAGGGTCTGCTTCAGTGGGATGCGGCTTCGCCTCAGTCTATTCTGAATGCGATTCTGACGGAAAAGCCTTATCCGCTGAAAGTTTGGATTGAACGCTCAGGCAACAAGTTCGGTGTGCTTGGCAACGCTTCTTCGTGGGAGCCTGCAATCAAGAAGCTCGACTTTGTGGTGCATATGTACATGTATCCCACATCGTTTACGACTTACGCCGATATGATTCTGCCGACGACCGAGTGGCTTGAGACCAACATGCTGATCGACTGCTGTAATTACGTCTTTGCCCGTCAGGCGGTCACTCATACCTATGAGACACAGGACGAGACGCTGATTTGGTCGTGGATTCTGCGCCGCTGCGGCGAGCTTGGCCACGAAATGTGCCAAAAAGCGATGGATCCGGAATTCATGGGCGACGATCTGCCGCTTTGGAAGACGATGGAAGAGCTGCTTGACGCCAAACTCAAACGCCACAATGTCACCTGGGAAGAAGTCAAGAACGGTCATAATCCGATCAAGTTTATGCCGGATGACAAATGGGCCGGTTATTACGTCTACAAAAAGACTGATCCGAAGACCGGTCTGCCGAGAGGCTTCAGCACACCCTCCAAGAAGCTCGAACTTTACGGAGAGGTATTTATCAATCTCGGAAGAACCGGAGCTCCGTATGCTAAGCAGCCGCTCGCGCCCGCAGATAAGGATTACTCGCCTCTGCCGTTCTATATGGAACCGGTAGAAAATCCGAAAGCTGAGATCGCCAAGAAGTATCCGCTTGTGATGACTAACGGTCGTCTTCCGATCTACCACCACGGCACGCTCAGAAACAATCCGTATTCCCGCGAGGTTTATCCGCTTCCGGAAATCTGGGTCAACCCGAAAGACGCCGAGAAGTACGGTGTTTCTCACGGTGACTGGACCTGGGTGGAAAACGATCGGGGCAAGATTCGCGCAATCTGCCGCGTCACGGAAGGTATTCCTCAGGGCATTGTCTATCAGGAGCGCTTCTGGAATCCGGAAACGCTGAACACTCCGACCCGCGGCTGGAAGGAAATGAACGTCAACGTTCTGACAAAGAATACGCCTCCATACAACGATGTCGTCGGAACTTACACGCTGCGCGGCTTCCAGGTCGCTATTTCCAAAGCTGACAAGGGACCGGAAGGCGTGCTGAGAAAACCGGAAGACTTCAGTATTTGGATGCCGGACGCGACTGTCACGGAAAGCGCTGAACCTGTCTATCCCACCTATAAGAACGAGGGCAAATAATCATGACACAGAAGACACTCGTTATCGATTTAGACCGCTGTATCGGCTGTCACGCCTGCGAAGCGGCCTGCAAGCTCGAGAATAGTGTGCCGATGGGTGTGTATTACAACAAAGTGCTGACCATCGGTCCTGTCGGGAAGTATCCCGACATGAAGCAGTATTTCCTTCCGACCGTCTGCCAGAACTGCAGAGACGCGCCCTGCGTGAAGGTCTGTCCGACCGGCGCCTCCTATAAGACAGAGGACGGTCAGGTTCTGGTCAACAAAGAGAAGTGTATCGGCTGCAAGATGTGCATTGCGGCATGTCCTTACGGCGCGAGATCGTTCAATCCGGAGAATAAAGTTGTCGAGAAATGCACGCTCTGCCGTCATCTACAGGAGGTTAATGAAGAGCCTGCCTGTGTGAAGGCGTGCTGTGCCGGCGCTCGCTTCTTTGGTGATATTGATGATCCTGAGAGCAAGGCAGCCAAGGCTGTTGCCGCGGCCGGCGAAGAAAACGTTCATTCGATGCCGGATGCGGGCAACCACCCGAGCGTTCGCTACATTCTTCACGCGAAGAACGGGGAGTGGCTTGCTCGTCAGCCGAAGATGATCGAGTAAGGAGGAACTCAGATGGGTACAGAAGCAACGATAGTTTTATTTACCGCCTTCGCCTGTCTGAGCGCCGAGCTGTTCTGTGCGCTCGCAGCGGCTGAGTTTGGGGATCAGCCGCACGGGCGCCGGTTTGTAATGGCTGCTGCCGGAGCTGTTTCTCTTGCAGCAGCGGCCGTTTCCGGTCTGATTAACCTCGGGCGCCCGGAAATGTTCTTTGCGGCGTTCGGCCACCCGGGTACGGGAATTTTTTGGGAACTGACAGGCGCGCTTACTGCTCTCTTTGGCGTAATCGGCTATGCGGCTGCTCAATATCGACAGCTGGAAGGTTCGGCATTGAAGATTTTTGCGTGTCTGGCGGCTGCGGGGTCGGTTTTAATCCTGTTTGGCGTCGGACGAAATTTTTGGATGCCTTGGCGCCCCGCGCTCGACTGCTTTTTAATCCCTGTGATTTTTGTACTTTGGGCTGTGCCCGGCGCTTCTCTTTTGGGCTTTGAGAAAAAGCCGCGGGCTGCCGCTGTGTCTGCGCTGGTTTTGGCAATCGTTATCGCCACTTATCTTATCCGGCTGCAGTGCATGTCGGATCTCTCGTACGCGGTGGATGCGGTGCTGTTGGGAAGTGCCTCGTTTTACTTCTGGAGCAGCGTAGTTTTAGGTGCAGTCATTCCATTTGCCGCCTCCATCCTTCCGCAGAATCTTTTTAAAGGATGGGTTTGCGCGGTCCTTTCCGCTGTCGGGTGTGCCGCTTTCCAATGGGTGATTTATTTCCTTGGGACACCTGCTTGGCAGTTCTTTGAACAATAAAAATCAGGAGAAGAATCCATGGAGAAAACAGAATTAGCTGAAATGATGCAGGCGCGGTCAAACATTTACCGTCTGCTTGATCGTTTGTTCAGACGAGAAATTGACGAAACCTTCCTTGAGGTGCTGCGAAGCATTGCGGCAGAGGATGCGCACTTGCCAGACACAGCCGCAGCCCGGGCTTCTCTCAGGAAAGCGCTCAGCAGCGACTCTCAGGATATCCTGACGGACTTTGCGGTTGATTTTGCCCGCATCTTTTTAGGGGCGGGTATCGCTCAAGGCACGGTCGCGTATCCCTATGAATCCGTCTACACCAGCCGAGATCAGTTAGTGATGCAGGATGCCTATGAAAAAGTTCTGAAGATTTATCGCCGCCACGGAATTACAAAGACGGAAGCCGATTTGTATGAAGATCATATTTCACTGGAGTTGGAATTTATGGCCTTCCTTTGCGATGAGGCCGTGGCTTTTCTGGAGAAGGATGATCAGGCGTCTTTTGAGGAGAATCTCAAGGAGCAGAGAAATTTCTTTAAGGAGCACCTTGCCAATTGGGTATTTAATTTCACAACAACGATCCGTGAGGTTGCAGGCGATTCGATATACAGTTCGGCTGCCGACATTCTGGACGGATTCATTGAAGAAGAAAAACAGCTTCTATCTTAATTTCTAAGTAGAGTAAACAAAAAAATCGGGCCCTTCGGGGCCCGGTTTTTTTTGCAGAGCTGATTAGAAAATCTGTCCGCGAACGTTCGTGTTCTGGATGATGTTTCCGATCGGATCATCAGCAGACGAATTGTCGTCAACGCCAAGACTCGGGATCGCGTCCTTACGGTTTGTGTAGTACAGGTTGCCGTTGGACTCGGTGACGCCGGCCGGCGCCTTGCGTACGACGTTAGGCTCGTTTTTGATCGCGTCCTTCATATAGTCGATCCACACGGGGAGCGCCAAACCGGCGCCCTGAGCTCTGCGGCCGAGCGTTCTCGGCTGGTCAAAACCCATCCAGACCGCCGCGCACTGATCGCCGCCGTAGCCGACAAACCAAACGTCAAACGAGTCGTTGCTGGTGCCGGTCTTGCCCGCGAGGTCGGTGCGTTTGAGCATCGCGGTCGCTCTTGCGGCAGTGCCGCCCGTGGCGACGCCGTGCAGCATGGAATGCATGATGTAGGCGTTGCGGGGATCGAGTGCTTCAACGCCGGCGACCTTTTCGGCTTCCGCGGTGGACTGCATCAGAACTTTGCCGGACTGATCCGTGACCTTGGAAATCAAATACGGTTCCGTACGGCGTCCGAGGTTGGCGAAAACAGAGAAGCCCTCCACCATCTGCCACGGAGTGACAGAGCCCGCGCCAAGCGCAAGGGAAAGGTGCGGAGGATGCTTGTCCGCGTCAAAGCCGAATCTCTGGATAAAGTCGACCGCATAGCGAGGCGTAATGGCCTGAAGAATGCGGATGGAAACCAAGTTCAGAGATTTTTTGAGCGCGTTTTTCATCATGATCGGACCGTTGAACGTACGTGAGTAGTTCTTAGGATCCCACCTCTTAAAGCCGGTTTCCGCCGGATCAAGAACGATCGGCGCGTCGTTGATGATGGTCTGCGGGGAGAAGCCCTTTTCAATCGCGGCCGAGTAGATAAACGGCTTAAAGGAGGAGCCGGGCTGACGCCAGGCCTGCGTGACATGGTTGAACTTGTTCAGCGCGAAGTCATAGCCGCCGACGAGCGCCTGAATGGCGCCGGTATCGTATTTCGTCGCGACGAACGCGGCTTCAGCCTGAGGAATCTGCGTGATTTCCCATGAGCCGTCTTTGTTTGCGGCAATGCGCAGGACCGAACCCGGAACGATCTTCAGATCTTCCTTAGCTTTGGGCTGGAGCGCCTTCTTAACAAAGTCGAGTCCTTTTCCTGTGATGGAGACGACTTTGCCGTGCGCCATCTGCACTTTAACCTCCGTCGGAGAAACGGAGAGCGCGACCACAGCCGGCATGTCGGTTGCGATTAAAGCTTCCTGCAGGGCGTTCTTGATGTTTTGCTCGCGTGTCTGAGGATTGGAGATGTCAACCTTAGCTTCGGGGCCGCGGTAGCCCTGAGAGCGGTCGTACTGCTGCAGGTGCGAGCGAAGCGCGCGGTAGGCATAGCCCTGATCTTCAGAATTGATTGTCGTATAAACGTTCAGACCTCTGGTGTAGGTTTCCTGCTGGAAGATGTCGAACATGAGCGTTCTGACGAGTTCGGCTACGTATTCCGCGTGCAGCGAAGCGTTCATGCGGGTCGGAGTGCCGACCTTTTCCGCGGCGACCGTCAGTCGGGTCTTGATCAGCTCATTGACCTCATGCTCATACTCTTCGTTCGTGATATAGCCGAGATCTCTCATGCGGCCGAGCACGTAGTCGCGGCGAATCTTCGCGCGCTTCGGGCTGGCAAAGGGGTTGTAGACGGAGGGCGCAGCCGGAAGTCCTGCGAGCGTGGCGGCTTCGCCGACCGTGAGCTGCTGAATATTTTTACCGTAATAAGTTCTGCCCGCGGCGGCAAAACCGTAAGCTCGGTTGCCTAAGAAAATCTGATTCATATAGATCTGAAGAATCTCATCCTTGCTGAGATTGGCTTCGATCTTGAAGGCCATGGCGACTTCATAAAGCTTGCGGATGTAGCTTCGTTCGCTCGAGAGGAAGAAGTTTCGCGCCACCTGCATCGTGATGGTGGAAGCGCCCTGACTTTTCTTGCCGGAGGCAAGATTAGCCAGCGCAGCTCGTACAAAGCCTTTGGGCTCAATGCCGCTGTGCTTGTAAAAACCGTCGTCCTCGGCGGAGATAACCGCCTGCTTAACTCGATCGGGAATTTCGTCAATCGTGACGAAGTCTCGTCTTTCTTCGCCGAATTCGGCAATGAGTTTGCCGTCAGCCGTCCACACACGCATCGGAACTTTCGGTTTGTAGTCAACGACGGTGTCAATCGGAGGCAGCTGCGAATAAACCAGCGCAAATACAAACAGCGCTAAAAATCCGCCGCACAAAAAGAGTGCGATGCACGTCGCGATGACTCCTTTAAACAGGGAGCCGATAAAGCTTCCTGAGGATTTTTTTACCGGCGCTTTGCGTGCCGGACGTTTCGTGCTCTTAGCTGCAGGCTTTTCAGAGGTTGCCACGTTTCTCTCTCAAAATACATACGGGATGGGAACATTAGATTTTACATTTCTGAGTGCGCGATTTCCTTCTTAACGCGGCCTCGTCTTAGAGAATGTCACAAATATGGGCAGAAAACTGTCCTTTTATAAACCGATTCAGTGCATTGGGTTGGATATCATAAAAAGGCGGAGGAAAATATGTGGGCGCTTATTTGGCCGATTGCCTTAATCACATTAGGAAACTGTCTTTATAACGTTTGCGCGAAATCGACGCCTCTTCAGGCGGATGCGTACCTTTCCATGTCAGTGAGCTATCTCACGGGGGCGCTCGTTTCTTTCTTCATTTTCTTTTTCTTTCAGCCAAAAGAGGCTTTTTCCTTAGAGCTTTCCAAACTGAATTGGACGGCGCCGGCGCTCGGTTTTTCCATCGTTGCGCTCGAGGTCGGCTATATCTTCGCATACCGAGCGGGCTGGAAAATCAACACGGCTTCACTGGTGACGAATATCGCCTTGGCGATCATTCTGCTTTTCATCGGTTTGATTTTCTATCACGAACCGGTGACTCCGACCAAGCTTGTCGGTGTGGTCATCTGCTGTATCGGACTCTTCTTTCTGGTCAAATAAACTTTTTTCTCCTTCTTTGAAGTCCTTTCATTACAGATGATTAGTTAAAATCAATGAGTTGTAATTGGAAGGATATCCATGTCGAATAAAGAGGCCAATCCGATTTTTCTAGTCGGTATGATGGGCGCCGGAAAATCCACCGTCGGCAAGTGCCTTGCCGAGCGTCTGGGAATGGATTTCGTTGATTTGGACGAAGAGCTCGAACGCCGCTGCGGCGTATCGATTCCGTTTATCTTCCGCGAGGAAGGAGAGGAAGGTTTTCGCCGCCGTGAAAGCGCCTTGATCGAGGAATTTACCCGAGCCAAAGGACTGGTTGTCGCGACCGGCGGCGGAGCGGTCACACAGGAGAAAAATCGGACTCTGCTGAAAAACGCACCGATTTTCACCGTTCATCTCAAGGTCAGCGCCGAGCAGTGCTATCGAAGAACTAAGAATTCAGATCGTCCGCTGCTTCAGTGCGAGAACCCGCTTGAAAAAATAACGCTTCTGCTTGAATCAAGAAACCCGCTCTACGGCGAGGTTGCTTCGCTTACCGTCGATACCGACGGGAAAGCTTCTAAACGTGTGGCAGAAGAACTTAACCAAACGTTCATCAATCTGCAGGTAATCAAATGATCAAAGTTGCTGTAAAAGCTAAATCCCATAGCTACGATATTTTTCTCGGAGAAGGATGCGTCGGTTTGCTTGCAGAAGAGCTGAAGCGGCTTAATCCTTCCTCGGTTCTGATTGTGACGAACGCGACGGTCGGACCGCTTTATCTCCAAGAGGTGAGCAGAATCTGCGCCGAAGCGGCTTCAGTCAGCAGCGTGATTCTGCCCGACGGAGAAAACTACAAAGACTGGCAGAGCGTCTCTTTGATTTTAGAAAAGCTTGCGGCAAGCGGCGCGGACCGCAAGTCTGTCGTGATCGCGCTTGGCGGCGGCGTGGTTGGCGATTTGGCCGGTTTTGCGGCCGCGATTTACATGCGCGGCATCCGTTTTATTCAGGTTCCGACGACGCTGCTCGCACTTGTGGATTCTTCGGTCGGTGGCAAGACCGGAATGAACATGCGCGCAGGTAAGAATCTGGTTGGCGCGTTTCATCAGCCCGAAGCGGTCATCGCCGATACCGCCTTTTTAAAGACGCTGCCGAAGCGGGAGGTCGCCGCTGGTATCGGAGAAATTATCAAGCACGGCGTTCTTGCCGATAAAGCGTATTTTGAGCGTCTTGAGCGGGATATCGAGAAGCTCTCTGCGCTGGATCATCAGACGGTAGCGGAAGTTGTGGCGCGCTCATGCGAAATTAAAGCCGAAGTGGTTTCACGAGACGAAACTGAAAAAGGCGAAAGAGCCAAACTGAATTTAGGCCACACGTTTGGTCATGCGATTGAAAAGCTCTGCGGTTTCGGAACATGGCTGCACGGCGAAGCCGTCGGAGCGGGGCTTGTTCTTGCCGCGCAGACCTCAGTGGCGCTCGGACAAATGAGCGAAGCGGATGCATTAAGAGTTGAAAAGTTAGTTCAGCGCGCGCATCTGCCAGTGAGAATACCCGGTTTATCCGCTCAGGCTGCGATTGAAGCGATGAAGGGTGATAAAAAGAGTACGAAGGGCGTTCCTAAATTTATTCTTCCTGAGGGCATCGGGAGCGCTGTAATTCAGGAAGTCCCGGAAGAGGTTATCCGGGAAGTGCTTCTGAAAGAAGGATATGAACCATGATTACTGAAGGCTTTGAGCTTGCCGATTATGCGTGTCGGTCCGCTCAGTCGCGCGGACGGGCGATTAAGGAGCAGAACAGTACCTCCCGCACCGAATTTCAGCGCGATCGCGACAGAATTATTCACAGCTCCGCGTTTCGTCGGCTCGAATATAAAACTCAGGTTTTTGTGAACCATGAAGGCGACTTGTTTCGCACGCGGCTGACGCATACGCTGGAAGTTGCTCAGATCGGAAGAACGACCGCCTCTCTTTTAAAGATCAATCCGGATTTAACTGAGGCGATGGCGCTTGCGCACGATCTCGGACATACGCCGTTCGGACACGCGGGTCAGACGGCCCTCAACCGCTGCATGCAGGACTGGGGCGGCTTTGAGCATAACCTTCAGTCGCTCAGAATTGTGGATCTGCTGGAAGAACAGTACCCGACATTTGACGGGCTGAATCTGACTTGGGAGACCCGTGAAGGTATTCTCAAGCACTGCAGCCGGGAGAACGCACTTCGGCTCGGCGCGCTCGGTGAGCGCTTCCTAAAGGGCGAGCAGCCTTCGCTTGAAGCGCAGCTGGTGAACATCGCGGACGCGATCGCGTACAGCACGCATGATATCGATGACGGTCTGCGTGTCGGCTACCTGGATGCGGCCGGTCTCGAATCTTCGGTTCCGCTTTATGAGCGCTTTGCCAAAGAGGTCAGAGCCGAGTACCCGAATATCGCCGAGAGGCGTGTACAGAAAGAAATCGTGCGCCGAATCATCGGCTGCATGGTCGATGATCTGGTGACGCAGAGTCAGAAAAATATCGATGAGGCCTCTCCCAAGAGCGTTGATGAAGTAAGAGCGCTCAGCGAACCGCTTGTTTCCTTCTCGGAGGATATGCTTCAGCAGGTTAGAGGACTCAAGAGTTATCTCATGGACAACCTCTATCGGCACTACAAGGTGCTTAGAGTGACCAACAAGTTGGCAAAGCTGATTAAAGATTTATTTGACGCGTTTTACGCGCATCCGGAGCTGCTTCCGCCCGCGTATCAGAAAAAGGTTAAAGAGCAGGGCGCGCCCCGCGTCATTGCCGACTATATCGCCGGTATGACGGACCGCTACGCTCAGCTTGAATACAGCCGAGTGCTTGATCCGACATTCGAAATGTAAGAAAAAGGCCGAGACCCAAACGGGATCGGCCTTTTAAGTCAGAGAGTCGACTAAACGATCGTGTTCATTTGTCCT
>NZ_CALPCV010000029.1:0-28456 GCF_943193095.1 Parasutterella muris
ATAAATTTTTAAAGAACTTGCTTGATTTCTCAAGCGCAGAATTGCTATTTTACAGAACTGAAAATTCTTGTCAACTGAAACAGGAAAATTCAATGTAAAAATTTGTTTCTGCATCTCGAACAGCGCTTGGCGTTGTTCAATGAGGCGTGCATTCTACACATATTTTTGAGTTCGTCAAGCTGAGGCCTCTTCATTCGAAATCTCACTCGAACCTCGCGCCATATTTCCGCTCACTCAGGCGTTGTATTATCAGCAAATGTAATTCAGTGTTTAGGAGCGATCAGTGCCTCAATGCAAAGTTTCTGCTGTTCTGCTTGCCGGCGGTGAAGCTAAGAGAATGGGACGAATTAATAAAGGCTTCCAGCCCCTTAACGGCGCCGTCCTTGCCGAGCACGTACTGAGCTCCTTGAAGCATCAAACTTCAGATATATACATCAGCGCCAACTCGTACGCGGATGAGTATGCTCTGCGCTTTCCTTTTCCTGTTTTTCCTGACATTCGATATGACTTCCTCGGCCCTCTTGCCGGCATTGAAACCGTTCTGACCCGCGCGCCGAATATTGAATGGCTTTTTTGCTGTCCTGTTGATACACCTTACATCCCGGATAATCTTGTTCCTTCTTTGCTGAACAACGCGATAACGCTCGGAAGAACAGCAGCCTACCCTTGCCACAATGGGAAAGCTGAACCGCTTCACTGCCTGCTTCACTCGTCGGTACTGCCTGAACTCACTGCGTATCTTGACGCTGATAAGCGCAGTGTTTTTCGGTTTCTGAACTCTGTTGATGCCGTCGAAGTCCCAATTGCAACCGAAGACGATTCATTTATTAATCTGAATACAATAGAAGAACTCCGTCAGGCAGAAATGAAACAGACATCTAAAGACAGTATTGAGAATTGATATGAACGTGAAATCTTATGAAGACACCCTTGCTTTTCTGAGCAGTTATGTAAGACCGGCTGCGGAGACAGAAATTCGCAAACTTTCCGATGCGCTTGGCTTTGTTCTCGCCGAAAACCTGATCTCAAATCTGGATCTGCCTCGCTTTAATAATTCAGCAATGGACGGTTGGGCCTTTGGTTCCGAGAATATTCAGCCCGAAAGCTTCACGTTGACGTGCGTCGGCAGCGCCTTCGCAGGCCATCCTTATGAAGGAAAGCTTCGCCCGGGAGAATGCATTCGTATTATGACAGGTGCTGAGGTTCCCGAAGGGGCTGATACTGTCGTCAAACAGGAAATCGTAACCTCGGAGGGTTCATTAGTTACTTTCCCCGCGGGCGTGCGCAAAAATGAAAACGTACGCTTCTGCGGCGAAGAAGTTCAGCAAGGCTCTGTCTGTCTTAAAGCCGGCATTAAGCTTCGCTCTGCACATATGAACTTTCTTGCCGCAGTCGGCGTGAAAGAGGTCGTCGTTTATCGCAAACTCAAAGTTGGTTTCTTCTCCACCGGTGATGAATTGATCGGTGTAGAAGAAACAATGAGCGAAGGAAAAATTTACGATTCCAATCGCTACTGCATTAAGGCAATGATCGAGGAAGCCGGATTTGAACCCGTCGATCTCGGCCGCTTCCCGGACAATGAACAAAAAATTAAAGACGGAGTGCTTCAGGCAGCAGTTCTCTGCGACGCTATCATTACGTCCGGCGGTGTCTCCGTCGGTGAGGCAGATTTCACTCGTGATGCAGTCCTGTCAAACGGAGAATTAGTAGACTGGAAATGCTTAATTAAACCCGGTAAACCTCTGGCTATCGGCAAAGTCAGAAATGCATACTTCTTCGGTCTGCCGGGGAACCCAACCGCCGCTCAAGTGACATTCCACGCCATTGTCTCTTTAGCGCTTCGCAGACTCTCCGGAGAAATTAATCCAACACTTAAAATGAGTCTCGCCTACGCTGGGGCAGACAATCTTAAGAAAAAACCGGGATACACAGAATTCCAACGAGGCGTCTTAGAAGTAAGAAACGGCCGTATCTGCGTAATACCCGCAGGTTCTCAAAAAACCGGCGCCATGCGCTCAATGGTAGACGCTAATTGCTTCATCTTCCTTCCGGAACAGCAGGGAGCGGTTCATGAAGGAGACCTACTGAGGGTTGTCAGCTTTTACGGCCTTTATTCTTAGATACCGGAGACCACTCGCGTCTCTGCAGTCGTCCGAAACGATTCTTGGTGAGCCGACGGAACTTCGAAGCTGGTGTTCGACGAACACCGGGGAACGGTAATTTCACCTGCTTCTGAATTTTTTCCTGAAGCTCCCTGGGATCAACTTGTGCGGGAACAATAATATTTCCCTCAAGATCAATAATCCCTCTAAGCCCAATACCACGGCACTTTAGCCCCTTCTGGGGAAGATAGCATCGACTTTCATGCTGATGCGCGTGAATAATCATTTTTGCGCCGAGACTGATTGCTAAATCATCAATCGCTTCAAAGCCCTTGGCATGCATAGAAGGAGCTTCGTGCGTAATAAGAATATCCGCCTTACACTCTCTCAGCTTTTCATAAACGGAATAAAAAATTGTAGAGCGGTGTCTGCGAGGCAGTCCGCCGCGCCACATGCCGCTTTTTCCTATCTTGCGGATAAACAGACTCGGCGAAGAGAACAAAGGAAGATTCGGAGGCATCCAAATTTGACCGCGGAAAACACCGCCCAGACCCGCAACCTTTACGCCGCAAATATCCTGTACACGGCCGTGGAGATTGTTTCTGGCAAAAGACGAACGCCAAAGCCGATCGTAAATAAGATCGGTATCCGTATCGTGATTGCCCGGAATCCAGTAAATCTTTGTCTTGGTATCACGGACAGATTTGAAAATCACATCCAGCGACTGAGGCGGCGTGAGATCGCCGAGGATCAGCACCGCATCCGGATGCCATTGATCGATCGCGCTCAATATGTGCGAAAACTCGCCGTGAGGGTCCCCGCACAAAAATATCTTACTCATTCATGCTCCTCTCGAATAATTCGCGAGGAACAGAGTTCATCCGGTTTCTCACCGAATGAATAAAACTTATTCTCTTCGTCATTTCAATCAGCACCGCTGTTTTACTTATTGATTCTCAATAGTGCTGCCCGTATATCTATGTACCCAAGAGAATAACACTATTTAGCTAATATCTATAGTCTCTTCATTAACAGAAGACCTATTTGACCTTGAGAACGTCAGCACCTTTAGGCGGAACAAAAGAGAAAACAGAGGGCGCAATACGCTCATTTGTTTTTACGTCCTTAAATTGAAGCGTCGTTTTTTCTCCCATCAACCCGTTAACCTGCAAAAGCTCAGGATTTTCACCCTTAAACCCGAATATCACTTCCTTCACACTGGCATCTTTTTTCTTCGGCACCAACTTAAATAACGTCAGTCCGTCTTTATCGGGCAGCTGAGTGATGTCCCAGTCCCTGTCTAATGAATCCTGACCGAAGAGAATCGACGCAGGGCTCTGAGGTATGGCTCCCTTAGCATTACGAACGGTAACTTGGTTCAAATCTTTATCCCAAACAAAGAGCTCTTTGCCGTCACATACCATGACCTGCTCGTACGGGGTCTGGTAAACCCAATTAAACTTACCGGGCTTCTGAAATTTAAAGTCGCCCTGCGACGGCTCTTCCGTCGCTTTACCCTGTTTGTCAACCGTCTGTTGAGAAAAAACTCCTGACACAGACTGCGATGCGAGAAAATTTTTTAATACGGACGCATCGGCTGCGCAGGCAATAGAATTCATTGCACCGCAGCAGTATAAAAACACAAGTAGTTTCTTCATATCTTTCCGTCTAACCTTATGCGGTTATCCGTCGTTTAAGGTTCCTAAGTAAAAAACAGGCACTGACTTCGCTTCTAAAAAGCCCCAGCCGAAATTAAATTCATCGGGAAACAAGATGCTTCCGAATGATTCTAGCAATGCTATAAATCGCGTCAGCAGAAAAAAACTTCATCTTGAGATAAAAAGTATTTTTTTGTTTCGAGTTCTGCTTCAGAGCACACGAAACCACAAAGATTTTTGCTATCCTTCGCAACATGCAAATTTCAACATTCAAACTGCGTGAAGGTAAAACCTTCAATTGTTTGAGGGCTCTTCGTGTGCCCGGCATCTCTTTTTCTTTTAATATGCGGAATTCCCAGACGGCATTTCTTTTAGAAGTGCCGTTTTTTTATAGGACAAAATAATGAATTTAGAAGCTCCTCTCACAATCCGCTCAATGATTGAGCCTGTGATTAAAAGAAACGGCGGATGGGTCAACACCCACGCGCACGCAGATCGGTCATTTACATTAAGTCCGGACGTACTGCAGATGAGAAAAACCTGTACTCTGCAGCAGAAATGGGACGCTCTTGACAGACTTAAATCCGAATCAACAGAGGAAGATTTCTACAGACGCTTCTGCCAATTCTTCGAGTTAATGATCTCTCAGGGCGTCACAGCGGTCGGAACTTTTGTGGATATCGATCCGCAAAGCAAAGACCGTGCGATTAAGGCAGGCATCCGCGCCAGAGAACATTATGCGGATCAGCTGATTGTTAAATTCGCAAACCAGACGCTCAAAGGTGTTATCGATCCGGTCGCCCGTGAATGGTTTGATATCGGCTCTCAGATGGTCGATATCATCGGAGCTCTTCCCAAACGTGACGAAAATGATTACGGAAAAGGATCCGAAGCTTTTGACATCATTCTCGGTACCGCTAAAGCGCTTGGCAAAATGGTCCACGCCCACGTCGACCAGTTCAACCAATCTCTGGAATACGAGACAGAAGAACTTTGCCGCAAGACAATTGAGCACGGAATGGAAGGCCGAGTTGTCGCGATCCACGGTATCTCAATCGCTGCTCACTCCAGACAATACCGTCAGCGTCTCTATGATCTGATGAAAAAAGCCAACGTGATGATGATCGCCTGCCCGACCGCTTGGATTGATACGCCTCGCTCGGAGCTGATCGGACCGGCGCATAACTCCATGACGCCTGTAGACGAACTTGATCCGGCCGGAATTACTGTCGCGCTCGGCACTGATAATGTCTGCGATGCGATGGTTCCCTGGAACAACGGAGATATGTGGCACGAACTCACAACCCTGGCAACCGGCTGCCGCTATGATGAGATGGAGCGCCTTGCGCGAATCGGCTCAGTCAACGGCAGAAAAGTCCTCGGACTTCCGGACCTTCCCAATACCGATTTCACTATCCAGATTTAATCACTCCTATGCCTACTTCGTTTCTTGCTCAAGACATTATGGCTGAACATCTGCTGTCCCATAATGCAATTGTCTTTCTTAAAGATAAGCCGATGCGCCTTCGCTCAGGCCTTGTAACGCCGATTTACGTCGATAACCGCACACTTCCTTCCTATCCGGAAGCCTGGCGGGATATCATCGAAACCATGGCCTCCCGCATCGTCGAATTAAAGATTCCGTTTGATATGATCGCCGGCGTTGAAGATGCGGGAACCGCACATGGAGGCGCGCTCGCATACCGTCTTTCTGTTCCGTTTATCACTGTCAGAAAGGTTGCTAAAAGCTACGGCGATAAAACGCGTATCGATGGCGAAAACGTAAAAGGAAAACGCGTGCTGATCATCGAAGACCATCTTTCTACAGGCTTGTCTCTGCTTGACGCCGCCAAAGCACTTCGTGAGCAGGGCGCGATCGTAACGCACTGTTTTGCGATCACAAACTTTGATATGCCTGAAACCGCCAAACTCTTCGACAAGAACGGTATTCAGGCTTTCCAACTCCTTCCTTTTGCAGCGATCGTCGAGAAAGCTGTCAGTATGGAGTTAATCTCAGAGAAAGAAAAGGAAGATATCGAAAGCTGGCTGGATACGCCTTGGAGCTGGGCTTCGCAGCGCGGACTGCTCGCACAGTCAACTGAAAACTAATTGCTTTTCCCCTGCAGTTCAAAGGCCGCCCGAGGGCGGCCTTTCTTTAGTCTTCAAACGACGGAGTTTTCTGCGCAAGCACTTGCCGCTTGCCGTTTTGAGTCGGCGCTGAAACGATGCCCTCCTTCTCCATCTGCTCGATGAGATTGGCCGCACGGTTATAACCAATGCTGAGGCGACGCTGAATATACGAAATCGAAGGCCGATTCTCTGAAATCACCAAATCTACGGCCCGATCATACAAAGCGTTATCCTCACCTCTGGCAGCTCCGCCCGTGCTTACGCTTTCTGCTTCTTCCACCGCTTCCTCTTCCGCAGCGTTCGTCACGCCTTCAACATAGCAAGGCGTACCTTGAGAACGAAGATAGTTCGTCACGTTGTTAATTTCCTCATCCGTCACATACGCGCCGTGAATGCGCTGAAGCGGTTTGCTCGGCCGCATGTAGAACATGTCGCCTCTTCCCAGCAGCTCTTCCGCACCCGGAGTGTTGAGGATCGTCATCGAGTCATAGCGGTTCGAAACCTGGAAACTAATACGCGACGGGCAGTTCGCCTTAATCACGGCAGTCACAACGTCAGTACTCGGCCTCTGAGTGGCCAGAATGACATGCATGCCCGCGGCTCTCGCCTTCTGAGTAAGACGAGTAATCTTGTTTTCAACCTCCTTGCCGTACATCATTAAGAGATCCGAATACTCGTCAACGATAATGATGATATAAGGCATCTTTTCCAACGGAACAGGAGGTTCAACCATCTTGTTCATCAGAGTGATGCCCTGCGCGGCACTTTCTGCAATCTTCTCGTTGTACGCGTCAAAGTTGCGTACACCTGCCATGCGCAGCATCTTATAGCGGCGGTCCATTTCGCGAACACACCAGTTAAGCGCATGAGCCGCTTCAGACATATCGGTAATCACCGGAGTCAGCAGGTGAGGAATATCCTCATACATTCCGAATTCGACCTCTTTCGGGTCAATCAGGATAAGTTTCAGATCGTCCGGGTTGTTTTTATACAGCATGGACAAAATCATCGCGTTCACGCCGACGGATTTACCGGAACCCGTTGTACCGGCCACTAAAAGATGGGGCGCTTTGGCTAAATCAATGACAACCGGCTCTCCTGCAACATTCTTGCCTAACGCAAGCGTCAGAGGAGAAGTGCTCTGTTTAAAAACCAGACTGTTAATGATTTCTTTAAGATAAATCGTTTGAACAGACTGGCCTGAATTTGGGACTTCCAGCCCGATGCAGTCAATCTCTCTTAAATTCTCAACCACTCGCACATTCGGCTGTCCTAAACCGCGAGCCAAATCCTTTGCGACCTCAACAAATTTCTTGGATTTAACGCCCACCCCCGGCTGTACTTTAAATCGTGTAATGATCGGTCCGGGAAGCGCTGAAAGCACTTTAGCGGTGATCTTATAGTTCTGAAGAATATGTTCAATTCGCTGAGAGGTAAGCCGCAGCTCATCCTGACTGACCGTCGTTTTCTCAAACGGCGGCTCGGTCAGTAGATTCGCACTCGGAAGTTCATATTCATGAACAGTTTCGACGAATGGTGCTTCCTCGGGCATTTTGCCGCTTAATCCGACTGTTTCGCTCTGTTCAACCGGAATATCATCCGTTTCTTCAGCGGTCGGACTCGCCTGGGGAGCCTGCGGGGGCTGCGGGGCCTCCGGAGCTGCCTGAGGCTCTCTGCGGGCTATAAATGTCGGATCGGGCTTAAAATCAATCGGCTCGAATTCATGAATGCCGACAACCTTATCCTCAGGCTTCGGACCGAAGATTTCGCTTTCGGTGACAACCTCCTGCTCCTTGATCGCAGGCTCGACATGCTGCTCATGCGGAGCATGATTGTCCTGAAGCATCTTCTCTCTTTCTTCAATAGAGGCTTTACCCGCAGCAATATCCTCTTTAGTCTGGCGGATCGCCATAATGCGGCTGCCGATATTTTCCAGTACACGGCCGATACCTTCACACAGACCGATCCAGGAAAAACCGAGGAAAACCGATGCGCTGTAAAGCGCAATAATCAAAAGAAGTACTGTCGCCACCGTGTGGTTCATCCAGTAAAGCATCTCGGATCCGATCGCGCTGCCAAGTACGCCGCCGGTCGTCCCCGGCAGTTCTCCTGAGTAAGAATGAAACCGCAGGAAAAAGAGCGCGCAGGCCGACAGAAGCAGCAGCACGAAAGCGAAAATCCGAAAACCCATCGGATAGATTGTCGTCGTCACAGAGCGCCCTCTGATACGCTTTATTCCGCGAATCAGCAAAAAGAGCGCTCCGGCCGCAAAAATCCATACACCCCAGCCAAACAGCAGATAAATCAGATCAGAAATCCAGGCGCCCGCCGTACCGAAAATATTGGAAACTTCCTGCTCGGATGTAAAGCGCGAAAAACCGGGATCGCTGCTGTTATGCGTCCACAGGATTAAAGACAGCGCGATAAATCCGGCCGTCATACACACGCAAAGAATAAAGCCCCAAAGTTTGCTGATGCCGTTGAATTCCGGACCGGAAGAAGCTGTCGCGGGCGATCTTCTTGCCAAAAACATAGTCTCGATTGTGTTACTCATTGTGTGCTGAAGGTATCTGATTTATAGAAATATAACCTCGCTCTACTATAATCGTCGAGCATTTTTTAATTTATTCGGACGGTATTTTATGTCTAATATTACTGAACATTCTAAAGTTTTGGTCCTCGGTTCCGGTCCTGCCGGATACACTGCAGCTGTTTACGCAGCACGCGCCAATCTCAAACCGACGCTCATTACCGGAATGGAACAAGGCGGTCAGCTCACAACCACTACTGAAGTAGACAACTGGCCCGGAGACCCGAAAGGTGTTATGGGTCCCGAACTGATGAACCGCATGCTTGAGCACGCTGAACGTTTCGAGACAAAGATTGTTTTCGATGAAATCGTTGAAGCGCATCTTCAGGAAAAGCCGCTTCGTTTAGTCGGCAACAACGGTACCTACACCTGCGATACTCTGATTATCGCTACCGGCGCCAGCGCTAAATATCTCGGTATTCCGAGCGAAGAAACCTTCAAGGGCAAAGGCGTTTCCGCCTGCGCAACCTGCGACGGCTTCTTCTACCGCAACCAGGAAGTTGCCATCGTCGGCGGCGGAGACTCTGCGATTAAGGAAGCGATTTATCTTTCCGGCATCGCCAGCAAGGTTCACATGATCCATCGTCGTGATACCTACAGAGCCGAACCGATCATGGTCGACAAACTTAAGGCTGTCGCGGCTGAAGGCAAGATCGTTCTGCACGAGCACTGCACGCTTGATGAAATCCTCGGCGACAACAACGGTGTCAACGCTGTCCGCATCAACAACCTCAAGAGCGGAGAACAGGAAACTATTCCTGTCATGGGCGTCTTTATCGCTATCGGCCATAAGCCCAACACCGACCTCTTCGAAGGTCAGCTCGAGCTGAACAACGGCTATATTGTGACCAAAGGCATTGCCTCCGGCAGCGCTCAGGCGACAAACATCCCCGGCGTTTTCGCAGCCGGCGACGTTCAGGATCAGGTTTATCGTCAGGCGATCACCAGTGCCGCCACAGGCTGTATGGCCGCTCTGGACGCCCAGGAATATCTCGAGCTCAATAACCTCGCATAAGAAGCTGAGAAAATGGCCGGTTCTAAAGAGTCATTCGCTTCCCTGCTCGGACTGAAGGAGACGCTTCGAATTCAGTCCGAAGAGCGCGCTAAGGCCGCAGCGGAAGAAGAGAAAAGGAAAAAAGAGCGCCAAGCCAAAGCTCACGAGTTTGAAAATGCCATGAAGAAGCTCGGCGTTAAGCCCGTTAAGCTTCACAATGATGTTGTCCATCATGAAAAAGCGAAGCCGGATCCTTATCCCCGTCAGACTAAGCTTGACAACGAAGCTGTTCTGACGGATTCGCTTTCGGACCATATCAATGCCGATCTATATTTGGATTCGGACGAAAGGCTTTCATACCGAGCCAAAAACATGGCGCCCGATATTCCTAAAAAACTCAGAGCCGGCACCTGGTCAATCAAGGGATCGCTCGATCTTCACGGATATACGTCCGATGAAGCGAGGGCGCTTCTCTCTGTTTTCATCACGGAACAAATGAAAGCAGGTCATCGCGCTGTCCGTATTATCCACGGACAGGGTTTTGGATCCTTCCAAAAGAAGCCCGTACTGAAGGAAAGAGTCCCGGGATGGCTGATTCAGAAAAAAGAGGTTCTCGCTTTTGTCGAAGCGCCAAGCTTTGACGGCGGAGCCGGAGCGCTGTACGTTCTGCTCGCTCCTCTCTAAAAGAAAATCCTCCGAATTTCGGAGGACTTTTTTTAAACCGCTGAGTTTCCGGTTTCACCCGTACGGATGCGTATCACTTCTTCAACCGGCATCACGAAGATCTTTCCGTCTCCGATCTTGTTGGTTCTGGCGGCTTTCATAATCGCCTCCACTGCCATATTGACCAGAGAATCGTCTACAACACACTCAATCTTCATCTTCGGCAGAAAATCCACCACATATTCAGCGCCACGGTACAGTTCCGTGTGTCCTTTCTGTCTGCCGAAACCTTTTACCTCGGTTACGGTCATTCCCTGCACACCAATTTCAGCAAGTGCTTCGCGCACCTCATCAAGCTTGAACGGTTTAATAATTGCGAGGATCTGTTTCACGGTCTCTCCTTCGTTTTTTTGAGAGTTTAACACTCTCACAGCTTATATTTATCAGTTACCGGGAACCGCCAATCCCTGCCGAAAGCTACCTTTGTCACTTTCGGTCCGATCGGTGACTGCCGGCGCTTGTACTCTGCTTTCTGAAGCATGGTCAGAACGCGCTGAACGTCTTCATGCTTATAGCCCGCTTTAACTATCTGATGTGCGTCTTCACGCTCCTCAATAAAACGCTTGAGGATGCCGTCGAGCACACCATAGTCGGGAAGCGAGTCCTGGTCTTTCTGATTTTCCCGCAGTTCGGCTGTCGGAGGACGCGTCAGAATAGTTTCCGGAAATACGTTTTGGGCGCGGTTGAGCCAGCGGCATATTTCATAAACCTGAGTTTTATAAACATCCTTGAGCACAGCGTAGCCGCCTGCTAAATCTCCGTACAGCGTTGAGTAGCCGACCGCCATTTCACTCTTGTTTCCGGTTGTGGCCACCATTGAGCTGAATTTATTGGAGATTGCCATCAGAATCACGCCGCGGATTCTGGCCTGAAGATTTTCTTCCGTCACATCCTTCGGTTTTCCCTGAAACTGCCGCGCAAGCATAAATTCAAAAGCGGAGTAGCCGTCCTGAATCGAGATCGTCTCAAAGCGTACGCCGAGGCGATCTGCCAGCGCCTGAGCGTCTCTTCGGCTAAGACTCGAGGTGTAGACGGACGGCATCATCACGGCAAGCGTATTGTCCGCGCCCACGGCATCAACGGCGATCTTAAGAACAAGCGCCGAATCCACGCCGCCGGAAAGTCCAAGGACGATCCCTTTGAATTTATTTTTCTGCACGTAATCACGGAAGCCCGTCACCAAAGCACGATAAAGCAGTTCCACTGCTTCAGGCTGCGGCTCTACAGCGCCTTTAACTACGCGGCCGTTCTCTACGGCAACTTGTCCGAGGGCTGCGCCAAAATAGGCAAGTCTTGCGAGAACGCCCTCCTGCGAACAAGCAAATGAGGCTCCGTCAAAGACAATCTCATCCTGCGCGCCCGCCATATTGACATATACCGCATCCATCCCGAGCGCAATGACATTGTTTTTGATTTTCTCAAGCCGCTGATTCAGTTTGCCTTCTTCATAAGGTGAAGCGTTTGGAATCAGAAGAATCTGCGCACCTTGGGCTTTTGCGGCCTTGGAGGCGTTTTCAAACCAAACATCCTCACAGACGGCAATGCCAAACACTGTATCTTTTATCTGAAAGACCTGTTTTTGCTCACCGCCGGGAGAGAAATAGCGAGCTTCATCAAACACACCGTAGTTCGGAAGTTCCTTTTTTTCGTAACAAAGAAGAATCTTTCCGCCTTTTACGACCGAGACGCAGTTGTAGAGTTTTCCTTCGCGTCGGCTCGGATGGCCGACAAGAATCGCCAGATTCGGCCAAGCTTCTGAAGCAGTGCGGATTTCTTCAAGTTTCAGACCGCAGTCGCGGATGAAGCTGTCCATAAGCAGAAGATCTTCCGGCGGGTATCCGCAGACAGACAATTCCGGCGTCAGAAGAATATCCGAGTTCTGAGCGGCTTTGCCGGCAGCCTCAAGAATTCGTGCGGTATTGCCCTGAAGATCGCCCGCTGTCTGATTCAGCTGAGCCAGTGTGATAATGATTCTTTCAGACATAAACTTTCTCAAAACGTATCGTTTTAATAATAAGAGATTGCGTGCGCAGATAACGGATTCAGACGCTCAGCTCGTCATAAAAAAAGAGCCGGCGTTTTAATTCCGACTCTCTTTGTTCAGCTGACTTTTAATTTAGCTGCGGTTTTTCAGACGGTCTTTCCAAATCTGTACCTGACGCATTACCTGAATCGGAGCGGTGCCTCCGGTATGATTTCTCGCCGCGACGGAGCCTTCAAGGGTAAGACTTTCATACACATCGGGTCCGACCTTGTCCGAGAACTCGCGCAGTTCTTCCAAGGAAAGATCATGAAGCGCGCAGCCCTTTTCCGAGGCGAGGCGAACTGCGCAGCCCACTGCTTCATGCGCGTCCCGGAACGGCAGTCCCTTGCGCACAAGATAATCGGCAAAATCAGTCGCTGTCGGGAATCCGAGCATCACCGCTTCTCTCAGGCGGTCCTTACGAACTTCAATTCCGGGGATCATCTCGATGAACGCTCTCAGTGTATCTTTGACTGTGTCGATCGTGTCAAAGAGAGGTTCTTTATCTTCCTGATTGTCCTTGTTATAGGCAAGCGGCTGACCTTTCATCAGCATGAGCAGACCCATCAGGTGTCCCACAACTCGTCCGGACTTGCCTCGAGCTGCCTCGGGAACATCCGGATTCTTCTTCTGAGGCATGATGGATGAACCGGTTGTAAAACGGTCCGGCAGCATGATGTAGCCGAAATTGGTATTCATCCAATAGATCAGCTCTTCAGAAAGACGGGAAATGTGCACCATGATCAGAGAGGCGCAGGAGCAGAACTCAACTGCAAAATCACGGTCGCTGACGGAATCCAGTGAATTCTGCGTTACACCTTCAAAACCGAGGAGCTCCGCTGTGTATTCACGGTCGATCGGATAAGTAGTGCCCGCGAGCGCGGCTGCGCCCAGGGGTGAACGATTGACGCGCTTGCGGCAGTCGAGCAGACGTTCGCGGTCTCTCTCAAACATTTCCGCATAGGCAAGGAAGTGGTGACCGAGCGTAACCGGCTGAGCAACCTGCATATGCGTGTAGCCCGGCATGATCGTGTCGACATTTTTTTCAGCCACGTGCAGCAGAGACTCCTGAAGATGGGTCAGCAGCTTCACGATCTGATCAATTTCATTTCTCAGGTATAAACGAATATCCACCGCAACCTGGTCGTTTCGGCTGCGGCCGGTATGAAGACGCTTGCCCGCGTCCCCGACTAATTCAGTGAGTCTTGCCTCGATATTCAGGTGAACATCTTCCAGTTCAAGCTTCCAATCAAAGCGTCCGGTTTTGATTTCCTGAAGAATCTGGCGCATGCCGCGCTCAATATCTTTAAGGTCGGATTGGCTGATGATCCCGCACTTTGCGAGCATCTTAGCGTGCGCGACAGAACCGGCAATATCTGCTTCGGCCATGCGTTTGTCAAAATTCACACTCGCCGTGTAACGCAAAACAAATTCGGCCATAGGCTCAGAAAAGCGTCCGCTCCAAGCCTCCTTTTTAGAAGCAAGCGGATCGGCGTGTACTGAGTTGTGATTAATTTGGGCCATAGCAACAATAACTATTTAAAAAAAGAAGATATTATATAGAATCCGCCGACTGAGCATCTTAACCAAGACTAGAATTTGGCGACGTTTTTTCTAATCTGCGCGTAACATTCCGTTGCTACACTAACGAAGTTATTTATTCAACTTCTGATGCAGTCACAATGACACAGGAAAACAAATTAATCATTGCCAGCCGTGAGAGTCCTCTTGCGCTTTGGCAGACAAAACACGTTCAGTCCGTCCTGAAAGAAAAATTCCCGGAACTTGACGTAGAAATTCTCGGTATCACAACCAAAGGCGACAAAATTCTAGGCGTCACTTTGTCCAAAGTCGGCGGCAAAGGACTTTTTGTTAAAGAACTGGAAGCCGCGATGCTCGAGGGCAAAGCCCAGTTTGCGGTTCACAGTCTGAAAGACGTTCCGATGACGCTGTTCAAACCTTGTGTGCTTGCCGCTGTCATGAAGCGAGAAGACCCACGCGACTGCTTCGTCTCACAGAAATATGAGCGTCTGGAAGACATGCCGGCGGGTTCCGTTGTCGGAACCGCGAGTCTCAGACGCGAACTGATGCTGAAAGCTCGATTCCCGCACCTCAAGGTCGAAATGATCAGAGGCAATGTCGGCACACGTCTTTCCAAGCTGGACGCCGGCTTATACGACGGGCTCGTTATGGCAAGCGCCGGCCTCAAGCGTCTTGGACTCAGCGAAAGAATCCGCTCTCTTATTCCGCCTGAAGTTTCTCTTCCGGCGCCCGGACAAGGCGCGATCGGCATTGAAGCGGTGGAAGGAGACGAAGTCACGCTGCAGTATCTGAGCACTCTGAACGACGAAGAAACACGTTTATGCACGAGAGCTGAACGCGCGGTTTCCTTCGCATTCGGCGGTTCCTGTCAGGTTCCCCTTGCAGCTTACGCCACCATTGAGGACGGTCAGATGTTTCTTCGCGCACTCGTGGGCAACCACATGACCGGTGAGTTTGTTTATTCCGAGCTCACGGCTGCGGCCGACACGCCGGAGAACAACGCCGAAGTCATCGTTCGCGATCTGAAGGAAAAAGGCGCTGAACGTCTGCTTCGCGAAGTGCTGAATCCGGCATGAAATCCATTCTGGTCATGAAGCCCGGGCGTGAGGGAAAGGCGGCAGCGGAAGCGGCTGCCAAAGGCGGCATGCCTGTCTTTTTTTGGCCCGCCTTCTCCTTTCGCAGTGCAAAGCGCAGTCAGGCGGATATTGAGAAGCTTGTGCAGGAAGCTCGAGACGGAGCGCTTCTGATTGTTGTCAGTCCTGCCGCGGTTCGCTGCCTTTCTGAGATCGTTCCTGATTTTCCGGACAGCACGCATTTTGCCGCGGTCGGCGCCCCGAGTGCCGAGCTCATTCAAAAGTATTGGCCGAACACCAAGCGCGCGATTTTCCCGAAGGGAACATCACTGCAGAGCGGATCAGAGCTGCTTTTTGACGAACTGAAGGCGCTCGGTCTTCCCAAGAAAGCGATCATTCTGCGAGGACAGACGGGCCGAGAGTTCCTCTTTGAAGAGCTTCAAAAAGCCGGCGTGGATGTCCGCAAAGAAGTCATCTACCGGCGCATCCCTTTCAAGGCGTCTGAGGAAGAAAAAGCACAGCTTGAGCAGACTCCTCCTGCCGCGGTGTATTTAACAAGTTCGGACTCCGCAGATATTCTTTTAGAAAACGTATGCGAATCCATGCGTGAATCTATCAAAGACGCCGCTGTTCTGACGATTCATCCGCGTATTGCAGAACGGCTGTATGAACTCGGTTTCCCGCGCGTCTCACTGATTGATTCACACGATCCGAACTTAATCCATGAACTCTGTCGTTTGGCACGGAGCTCTGAGTAATACTAAAATTAAACTTTTATTTTCCATCGAGTCGAGAGTTAAATATGGATATGTCAAAAATTAGTGCGGGGCGCGATCTTCCGCATGACTTCAACTGCGTCATTGAAATCCCCGCGCAGAGCGATCCTGTCAAATATGAAGTAGACAAAGAAAGCGGCGCGCTTCTGGTTGACCGTTTTATCGGTACCTCCATGCGTTATCCCGCCAACTACGGTTTCATTCCTCAGACACTCGGCGATGACGGAGACCCGGTTGACGTCTGCGTTATCACTCCGTTCCCTCTTCTTGCCGGTTCCGTCATTCGCTGCCGTCCGCTCGGCATGCTGCTGATGGAAGACGAAAGCGGCGGTGACATGAAGATGCTGGCTGTTCCGGTTCAGAAGCTGACTCCGAGATACAACAAGGTCAACACCATTGAAGATGTACCTGAAGATCTTCTGGCTCAGATCCGTCACTTCTTTGAACACTACAAAGATCTGGAAAAAGGCAAGTGGGCCAAGGTTTCCGGATGGACAGGTCCTGAAGAAGCCTGCAAAGTGATTATGGACGGTGTAGAAGCCTACAAAAAAGCTGAATAATGTTTAGCGCAAAAAAATCCCGAGAGTTTTTTCCCGGGATTTTTTTTGCCTTATGACTTATTTGATCTTATAGATCCAGCCTTCAGGACCTTTGACCGTACCCATCTGGATGCCGGTCAGAGTTTCTCTCAGTTTTGTGCAGACCGGTCCCATTTTTTCCATACCGGAAGGAAGATAAATATCGCCGTCAGGCGTATTGATCATGCCGATCGGAGCGAGTACCGCAGCTGTGCCGCAGAGCGCGCCTTCCTGCATGTCTTTCAGCTCGTCAAGACGAACTTTTCTTTCTTCTACCTTCATACCGAGAATATCGCGGGCGACCTCAACGAGTGAGCGGCGTGTAATCGAAGGAAGAATAGAGTCAGACTTAGGAACAACAATCGTTCCTTCTTTATCCACAAACAGCAGGTTCGCGCCGCCTGTTTCTTCAATGTAAGTACGAGTGGCCGGGTCAAGGTAAATGTTTTCCGCATAGCCCTTGCGATGGGCCTCCATGGTCGGGTGCAAACTCATCGCATAGTTGAGGCCTGCCTTAATGTCCCCCGTTCCGCGCGGCGCCGCGCGGTCAAATTCAGGAATAGTGAGCTTCAGAGGCTTAATCGCGCCTTTGAAGTACGCGCCAACCGGCATGACAAAAATTCTGAAAATAAATTCGTTGGCCGGAGCAACGCCAATCTGAGGGCCGGAGCCGATCATGACGGGGCGAATATAAAGCGTAGCTCCGGTACCGTACGGAGGAACCCAATCGGCGTTAGCACGAACCACTTCTTCAACCGCCTTTACAAACAGCTCTTTCGGGAATTCAGGCATTTCCAGGCGCGCTGCACTGTGCTGCATGCGTTCTGCGTTTTGATCGGGGCGGAATGTAACGATGTGGCCGTCAACGGTTTCATATGCCTTCAGACCTTCGAAACAGCACTGAGCGTAATGGAAAACGCAGGCGGCTTCTGAAAGCTCAATATTCGGGTCCGAAATCAGCTTGCCTTCGGACCATTTGCCGTCTTTCCACTCAGCCTGGAAACGAAAATCTGTCGGTGTGTATCCGAATCCAAGCTTGCTCCAATCGATATCTTTTTTCATGTTGTGACTTCTCCTTGATAACTCACTATCAATAACTTCTATATTACTTTTTTAACTGCCTGCTACGGTCATTTCCGCTAGAAGAGTGGAACCGCACCGAACCACGCCGTTAAGATCATAATCTTCAGCCATCGCGTCAAACCCGAGGAACATATCCCGAAGGTTTCCCGCGACCGTAATGTTTTCGACGGGGTAGCAGATTTCTCCGTTTTCCACCCAGAAGCCCGAAGCGCCCTGAGAGTAGTCTCCCGTCGTTAAATTAATACCCTGCCCCATTGTTTCCGTGATGAGCAGTCCCCGATCCATTCTATGAAGCAGAGAGACAAGTGTCGGCTCACTCGCTTCATCGCGGTTTCGGAAGAAGAGATTAAATGGGCCGCCGGCGTTGCCGGTCGTTTCCACACCAAGCTTACGCGCGGTGTAGGTTGAAAGGAACAGCCCTCTTAATATGCCCTGATCGACAATAAGTCTTTCCGAAGGAAGCACGCCCTCGTCATCAAACGGGGCCGAGCCGTACGCGCCGGGAACAAAAGGATTTTCCACAATCGTCAGCTTGTCAGAGAACACTTTCGTGTCGAGCGCATTTTTCAAAAAGCTCATATCCCTATAGAGCATTGCTCCGGAGACAGCCCGAGTAAAACATCGGAACAAAGAGCGAGCCGCAGGCGCCTCAAAGATAACCGGACATTTTTGAGTCTTCAGAGAACGCGGAGAAAGCGCGCTTACCGCGCGGCGCGCCGCGATTTGTCCCATTTCTTCCGGTGATAAAAGATCATGCGGGCTCGTACCCAGGGAATACCACGAACCGTTCTGCATGCCGTTTTTATCACGCGCCACCAGTGAAACGTCTATTGAGTGATTACTGAACGGATAACCCGCAAGGAATCCTTCTGTATTTCCGAACACAAAACTGCCGACTGAAGAGTTGATCCCGGCGCCGTCTGAATTCACGATCTGCGGGCTGTAATCACGGCCTGCGCGCTCAGCCCTAACGGCGATATCCGTCATTTCTTCCACCGAAATATCCCAAGGGTGGCAAAGGTTCAGATTTCTCGGCTTTAAACACAGACGGTCCGCAGGCGGCAGTCCCGCGTCTTTGTCCTCCGCGGTATAGCGAGCCATATCAACCGCCGCTCGGATTGTATTTTCGATTGATTTCGGCGAGAGATCTCCGCTGGAGGCTGACGCTCTGGATTTGCCGATGTAGACGCAAATAGAAAAGCTTCGGTCTCTTGTGTACTCAATTGATTCCGTATCAAAGTTTCTCACTGTGACGCAGCGGCCCTTTTCATCGCTGACTTCGGCGGCCGCGGAAGAGGCGCCAAGTTTCAGAGCCGTCTCCAATGCGTGAGAAACAAGCGCCTTCATTTCTTCAGCGCTACTTATTGTGGGAGTTCCCATCGTTATGTACTCTCTATTATTAGTTTCTGAGTTTATGATAGCGCTAGTTGACCAACACAGAATGAATTGTCATGACAACAAGCGACTTAGAAGAAGAGGACTACGGCCCGAGTAAAAGCGAGCTTAAAAGAAGAGCGGAGCATCTGCAGGCGCTCGGAAAAGAACTGACGGAACTTGGCGCGGAAACTCTTGCCAAGATTGATCTGCCGGATAACATTGTCAAAGAAATTGAAGAATTCCGCAGACTGAGATCTTTCGGCGCGAAACGACGCCAGCTGCAGCTGATCGGAAAACTTATGCGACAGCTTGACGCCGATGCGGTCCGTGTCGCGATCGATCGCGCCACCGGAAATGATCGAGCCGCGGTCTCGGCGCTGCATAAGAGCGAAAGGCTTCGTGACGCGCTGATCGCCGAAGACGATGCGCTGACTAAATTTATCGAGCAGTTTCCCGAAGCGGATGTTCAGGAAGTACGCCAGCTGATCCGCAACGCAAGAAAAGAAGCTCAGGGCAGCAAACCGCCCAAGAGTGCCAGGGCGCTGTACAAATTGATTTATGCGCTGGTTCTGCCGCCGATCTCACTTGAAGCGGCTGAAGAGGAAGAAGATGAGTAAGAATCGCAAAACAAAAATCGGCTTAGTTTCTATTTCAGATCGAGCTTCCGAAGGAACCTATCGAGACAAAGGGATCCCGGCGCTGGAAGACTGGCTGAAGCAGGCGCTGCTGTCCGACTATGAAACTGTCAGCGCTTTAATCCCTGATGAGCAGCCGCTGATCGAAGCGACACTTAAGCGTCTCTGTGACGAAGACGGATGCGACTTAATTCTGACCACCGGAGGCACCGGTCCTTCCCGCAGAGACGTGACGCCTGAAGCGACGCTTGCCGTTGCGACACGCGTTATGCCGGGTTTTGGAGAACAGATGCGCGCTGTTTCTCTCGCTTTTGTTCCGACCGCGATTCTTTCCCGTCAGGTCGGCGTTTTGAGAGAGATCGAGGATCATGCCGCGCTGATCCTCAACCTGCCCGGTCAGCCTAAAGCGATCGCTGAAACCCTGCAGGGGCTCCCGTCCAAGGGGATTCACGGAATTTTTGCCGCGATTCCCTACTGCATTGAACTTATCGGAGGCCCCTCGATAGAGACACGTCCCGAGATCGTCAAAGTGTTCAGACCGAAATCAGCCGAACTGCCTGAAATCATTGAAAAGCAAGTCATTGAACCGGCTGAAGGCAAAGCGGACTCCGCTTTCATCATGCTTCACGGCTTAGGCGCCGACAGCAGTGACTTCGCGCACTTCAGAGAGGAGCTGATCGCGTGCGGCGCTCCGATGGAACAGACTCGTTTTATTCTCCCGAGCGCTCCTGTTCGTCCCATTTCGATGAATAACGGCTATCCGATGAAGGGATGGTTTGATTTATTCAGCCTGGACAACATCGACAAAGAAGATGAAGCCGGCCTGCTTGAGACCTGGAAAATCATTGAGCGACTGATTGCTCAGGAAGAGACTAAAGGAATTGATCGCTCCAGAATCTTTTTAGGCGGTTTTTCTCAGGGCGGATGCATGGCCCTTTTCTCTGCTCTGAAGATGACGCGTCCGATCGGTGGGATTATCGGCATCAGCTGTTATCTTCCGCTGATGAGCCGCTACGATGCGGAGCATGTCGGCGACGGCATTCTCTCTCCGATTTTTGTCGGCTACGGCAAGCAGGACAATATTGTTCCGCCGCCCTTTACCGAGATATCCATTAACGAGCTTCGCAAACTTGGCGCGACGGATCTCTGGTCTAAAGGCTATCCGGGCATTGAACACAACATGTGTTTGGAAGAGGTTCAGGACCTTTCCGATTTCCTGGAAAGATGCCTGAACGGCAATCCGTAACATCCTAATTTGAGGGGTAGGCGCCGCATGGCGCCTTTTTTTGCCTCTATATTGACAAGTCGAAGATAAGAGGCGCTAATGACAGATCTCACGGACAAAATAATCACCGGCTCGGAAACTATTCTCAAGCCGCTCGAGATGACCCTATTTACGATTGGCGGATCAGAGATCAGCACTTTCGACATTCTCGAATTTGTGCTTGTTTTTCTCGTCGCCTACTGGCTCGGCAAGATTAGCGAGAGCAGTATTAAGCGTATCGGCAATCGTCACGGTTCCGTCCGTCCGGAATCTTTGTCGATGCTGGCCCGTTTCGTTCACTGGTCCATCATCGGTATCGGCATTCTGATCGGTTTATCGATGATCGGTCTGCCGATTACGCACTTAGCGATTTTAGTTTCAGCCCTCTCTGTTGGTATCGGCTTCGGACTGCAGACGATTGTGAACAACTCAGTCGCGGGTCTAATTCTTATCTCTGAGCGCGCAGTCAGTTTAGGCGATATTATCGGCACGCCGGACGGCAAAGTCGGCAGGGTCACCATGATTACGATTCGCGCAACGCGCATCGTCACGCCGACCGGAGAGGACATCATTATTCCGAATGCCTCTCTGATTAATAAATCGTTCACGAATTACACCATGGACCGACGCGGCGTCCGCAAGATTTTCCCGTTCTCCATACCCTACGGCATTGATTTCAGGAAAGTCAAAGAGATTATTGAAAAAGCCGCGGTCAGTGTCCCTTACTGCATTAAGCCCGATGAACTTCACGAAGTTGAATGCGGCATCACCGGATTCGGTAACTTCGGCATTAATGTGGAGCTAGTGGTTTGGGTGGATCCGGTTGAACTGATGGAACCTTATCGATTAGAAGCCGCTTTTCTCAATGCGATTAATGACGCCTGCGTCGCAAACGGCATCGTAATGCCGGGACCGTCTTACGGCGTGACCGTTTCACCGACTCCGACGCCGGTCGGATTCTCTGCTCAGGTTTCCGGAAGCACTTCGACGGTCCCTGCAAATCTTCAGGCCCCGGCCGCATCATCAAAAATTCCGCCGGCCGATCCGAACGCATCGGCAAAAGCCATCGGCGCTCCGACGATTTCTCCCGCAGCGGCCGCCTCCATTATCGGTTATCCGCAGACTTCTATTGAGAACGCCTCTAAACCGAAGGAAGAAAGCGAATCTGAAGAAAAGGAGTCAGACGACGAAGACGAGGAATCTTCCGGAGGATTTTTCTTTAAGAAGAAGTAAGATCGTTAGAATGTTATAAATTCAACAGATAGGTGACATTCTTGGCTGATTACGTCGGACGTTTTGCACCCTCGCCCACAGGCCCGCTTCATGCGGGAAGCTTGGCGTGTCTTCTTGCCAGTTACTTAGACGCTAAAGCGCATTACGGCCGCTGGCTGATTCGTATTGAAGACATCGATCCTGCCAGGGAGCCGGAGCACTGCGCTCAGCAGCAGCTGGAGCTCATGGAAAAGCTTCAGGTTCACAGTGACGGACCGATTCTTTTTCAATCCGACAGAAACGACGCTTATGAGAAGCGTCTGGCAGAGCTGCAGAAAAAAGGGCTTGTATACGGATGCGCATGCTCACGCAAATCTATTGAAGAGCTGGATCTCAGGCTTAATCTTCCCAAAGGCGTTTATCCCGGAACATGCCGCGGCGGCACGCACGGGAAACCGGTGCGAGCGCTTCGTTTTCTCACTCGTTCGCATCCTGTTGTCTTTACGGACAGGCTCTGCGGCACTTTTATGCAGAACGTTGAAAGAGAGGTCGGAGATATTGTACTCAAACGTGCGGACGGTCTTTGGGCCTATCAGCTTGCAGTTGTCACTGATGACGCGTATCAGGGCGTCACCCATATTGTTCGAGGGCAGGACCTGCTGGACAACACTCCGCGTCAAATTCTTCTTCAAAGAGCGCTGGGAGTACGCACCCCTGAATATATGCATATTCCCTTAGTGACACACGAGGACGGGCAGAAGCTCTCAAAACAGAACGGCGCGAAAGCCGTTGACGCTGAAAATTTAGAAGCTGAAACAGCAAAAGCCTGGAAGCATTTAGGCTTCGAGGCTTTTGATTTCGACACGCTGCCGGAGTTTTATGCGGAAGCGACAAAGCGCTGGCGCAGTTATCTCAGCGGTAAAAAATACTGATCTTTATTTTCTGCCGCTGCCGCCGAGCAGGACCGCGCGCGGCCGGCCGTTCTTTTCGCTTCTCTGCAGACGAGGCGCCTGTGCGGCTTTACTCTCTTTCGCATCTGACGGAACATAAGGCTGCGTAAAGAACGCATCCAAGTGTTCCTCCGGCTTCTCGTAGCTATAGCTGCGGGTGGTTCTGCGTTTGATTCTGTGCGCTTCGGGCGTCAGACTCTTCACATCGAATTTCTTCTTCAGCATTCTTTCGATTGCCTCGAAAGAGCGTGAATCAGCCGGCGTCACGAGCATTTGCGCCAAACCTTTTTGTCCAGCCCGGCCTGTTCTTCCGATTCGATGAACATAATCCTCGGAAACAAAAGGCACGTCAAAATTGATCACAAGCGGCAGTTCTGCAATATCGAGTCCTCGTGCCGCAACATCTGTTGCAACCAGAATATTAAGCGCGCCCGACTTAAAGTCGCCAAGGA
This sequence comes from Parasutterella muris, assembly GCF_943193095.1. Taxonomy (NCBI): domain Bacteria; kingdom Pseudomonadati; phylum Pseudomonadota; class Betaproteobacteria; order Burkholderiales; family Sutterellaceae; genus Parasutterella; species Parasutterella muris. The sequence continues at coordinate 23,163 of NZ_CALPCV010000029.1, forward strand.
TCTTTAAGCGCTCGTCCTGGGTTTTATCTCCGTGAATAGCGTCGGCATTCAGCCCGTAGTCCTGAAGATTTTTAGAAAGGCGTCTGGCCGTCAGTTTTGAATTGACAAAAACGATTGTCTGCAGAGGATTTCCGTTTGCGTCAAGTGCGCGGCTTTCGAGCAAATCGATCAAGGCGTCGCGTTTTTGAGTTTCCTGAACCTTATAGACTTCCTGGGTAATCGTCGAAGCCGTTGTATTTCTCTGCGCAACAGTAACCAGGACCGGGTCAACAAGGAAGTTCCCGGCTAATTTTTTAATTTCCAGTGAGAAAGTCGCCGAGAACAGCAGATTTTGGCGTTTTTTCGGCAATTTGTTCAGGATGCGCGAGATATCCGGCAGAAATCCCATATCGAGCATTCTGTCGGCCTCATCGAGCACGACAATACTGACCTGATTGAGGTTGGTACTTTTCTGTTCCAAGTGATCAAGCAGGCGTCCCGGTGTCGCGATTAAAACTTCCACGCCCTTTCGCACCTGTTCAATCTGCGGCTTGATATCGACACCGCCGTAGACGACACCGACACGCAGCGGAGTCTTGGCGGCAAAGTTGGAAAGCGCCTCTGCTGTTTGGTCTGCAAGTTCTCGAGTCGGCGAGAGGACAAGAATGCGCACAGGATGCCGCGCAGGCGACATGCTGGTATTTGCATCTTTCAGGATATTTTGAAGTGCCGGAAGACCGAAGCCGGCAGTTTTACCGGTTCCCGTCTGAGCCGCGGCAAGCATGTCCTTACCTTCAAGCACCAAAGGGATTGCTTTGCATTGGATCGGTGTTGGTTTCTCATAGCCCATTTCTTGGATCGCCTGGAGCAGACGAGGATCCAAACCGAATTGTAAAAAGTCTTGACAATCAGACATTGATATTTTTTTCAATAAAAAAGGAATTGTACAACCTATGAAGTACGGCTCTCGTAAATCGTATCTAGGTTATTCCTTTCTTGGGAACATTGAAAAGCTTACAAATTCTGACTGATCCGCAGTGCGCTGTTAAATGGATACTGACCGCCGGTGCTTTTTATCACTCGTCAGGAAGCATCCGACACTCACGCATTTAAACATCCAGCGCAATAGGCAAACTGAGAAAATGCCGTGATTTCTCCGTTCAGCATAAACAGCAATCAGCCGCCCGGGAAGACGGCTTATCCTGAAAAGATAGGACGATCAGTTCATGTAGTCATACCCAAAGAATGCGGCCATCTGCTCCCATTCCCTTTCTTCTTCCTCACTGAGGCCCAGGGATGAGAATCTTCTGCGGTATTTAAGCGTCTGGCAGTCCGGATCGGCTAGAAGATATTGCGATTCTGCTTCAGGATCAAGATCGAATAAATTGTTCCCCTCAAAAAAAATTGTGAAGTAATCTTCTCTGAAGCATTCGGCCGCCATGATTGTTGCTTCATCGGATTCGCCGCAGTACTCCTTAGACAAAGGTTCATCCATCGTATTTCCGAGTTCCTTAAGGCCGTTTACGAGCAATATTTTCTTTAGTGCCCACCAATAAGGACCGTAAGAAAGATATTCGTCATTGTTCTTGAGTAAACGATCCTTAATTACTTCGCAAGCGTGCGCTACGAAGTCCTCGCGTCCCGTCTGATCCTTCAGAGCTGCTTTTGCCGAGTCAATCTGTTCCTGAAGGAACTTCGGATCAAACTTAAATTCTGAATATGCCATTTACTTTCCCTCCTACTACTCATGTTGTCGACCGCATCGAATTCTCTACTTCATATATTACATATTTTTAACGCATACGGAAGATGGTATTTTTCGTGTAAAAAACCTAGGTCGAAGCTCGGACCTCTGTCTGAATATGATCGGAGAACTCGTTTCTTACAGGCTGAATATTTAACTCTGCATAGCTGACGTCTTTACTGTCGGGACTGCTTTTCTAAGGGCTATTTATGTGGTTAAAAACGATTAACGGTACCGCAAAAGAACGTCGAAAAAGATCTTTCAAACTCAGGAGGCAGCACATATAATCAATGCATATAGGGGCAATATGAAGAATTTTTTAGGAAAGTTGAAAAGCTTTTTATTAGAGGCGCTGCGCATTTATATCGTCATATGCTCGCTTCCGTTTTTATTGATCGGAATGATAGTCTTTAACCCTTGGATGATTGCAGCAGCTATCCTCTTCGGATTAATGTGCTTCGTCATCCTTATAAGCCTTATCCTTTTATATTTTCTTAGTGCCGACGTTGTTCATTGGCTCTCTTTAACTGAGGTTTTTGAAATACATCCTTTTATCAGTTATTTCTGTCTTGCTTCTCTCTTCGCAGGCATCCTTGGAACATGCTTCCTGTTTTATCAATATGTGCGGAATCGGTCTGATCCGGAAGAAAATCCGGATCCTCGGGATAACATAGTCTCCAGAAGCTTTCTTTCCTGGAGTCAATTTATTGAGTCGCAAAAGAAATAGCTGCAGAGCCTTTTCGTTCCTGATGCTCATCTCAAATACACAATGACAGCCTCCCGGAAAGCTGTCATTACAGTTAGCGAAAGCAGGATCTTTGATCTTCAGGATATTAACGGCTTTTCGACTCAGCCTACCGGTTAGCCATCGTTGGATATTATCCGAAGCGCGTACAAATCGCGTACATTTGAAATAAGAATTTTGAGTTTTATAGAACTGAGAGCTGTAGAACATAGAGAAGAAAAAATCCATGAAGCGCTTGTCTATCAGGGATTTTTACTTTCTTTTTCTTCTATTATCTCTCTTTAGCCCTGGAAATCCTCCCACTGTGAAATCTTCTCCTTCCCGGGCTTCTATCTGTAATTGTTTTGTTATTTCTTTTGCTGCCCTCGGCATTGGTAAAGCTCCATCTGCTATACGCCAATAAAAATCCCATTGGAAGCCGTTAAACGCTGTGAAGATACAGCAGGGAAAAACCGCAAAAGCCCCGTATTTATTAGTCCTGGCAAAAAAATATCCGAGTGTCTTGTAGACTCTCGGATGGTAACTTGGTGGCCCCAACATGAATTGAATACCATTGAAGCTCAAGGAATATAAATTAATTATTCTAAATTCCCCCAAATTTTCCCCTAGTCACTCGTTCTCTTCACAGTCTCTGCTGCACACCATTCAATGATTCAGCCATCTCGGACCGCACGTTCCGCACATTCAGCCTGTCATGGTTCAGTCAACTCACTTGTGGTTTTCTGCGCAGAATTTAATTGCTTGTTCAGCTCGGACGAGCAATTCTTTGTCTTCTGTTGTCAATCTGAGAGACTCACTGATATTAAATTGTAAATTAACTTGCAAAATCCCAGATATAAATCGACAATACTCGCGTTCCCGCTCTGGCAAATTTGCGTAACGGGCCTAAGCCCCAACTCTGTTAAGAGTGGGCCTCTACGGAAACGAGATTGCAATCGTCCGTAGTGACAATGAGCCTCCTTGGAGAAATCCTTGGAGGCTTTGCTTTATTTATCTTTGCTTTATTTATTTGTGATTTTGTACACAGAATTTAATAGTGCTGTTAACTCCGTTGAGGGCTTGTTGGATGATCTTCTATGCAGATTTAAGCGTAGATATGTCGATAAAACTACATTTCTTCATCATAAAAACTTGATATGTCGATGACGCGTACATATAATTATTTTGTGTTCACGATTTTTAATTTTGTCGACACATGCGAAATTTATAAACTTTAGCAGCCTCAATATGCAATGGGATCCAGATATACCGTTTAATGATTTGCCAGCACTTCCGCCACGCATTGATGAAATAGAAACTAAAGAACTTTTGAAGTTGTGCACCAGAGCTAGAGTTTCTCTCGAAGGACTGAGACAAGCGGTAGAACTCATCCCAAATCAAGCATTGCTAATTTATACAATTCCAATTCTTGAAGCTAAGGCCAGTAGCGAAATAGAGAATATAGTCACGACTACGGATGCACTGTTTAAATACCTAGAAAAGCCTCAAGGAGCCGACCCTGCTACCAAAGAGGCGTTAATGTACAGAACTGCACTATTTAACGGACTGGACTCCTTAAAAACCTGCCCCTTGTCTTTGAGGACAGCTAGAACTGTGTGCTCAGTGCTTCGGGGAACTGACGTTGATGTGCGAAAAATACCCGGGACCTACATAGGAAACTCTTCTGTGGGTTCAGTGATCTATACCCCGCCGTCCGGAGAAAACGTTATTCGGCAAAAGATGGCAGAGTGGGAGCAATTTATCAACACCCCTACAGAACTTGACCCGTTAATTGTTATGGCGCTGTCGCATTACCAATTTGAAGCCATTCATCCTTTCAGTGACGGCAACGGTCGAACGGGTAGAGTTCTCAATATTCTGTTTTTAGTCCAAGAAGGATTATTAGACCTCCCTATCCTCTACTTAAGCAGATACATTATTAAGAACAAGGCGGACTATTACCTAAAACTAAGAAACGTTACGGCAGAAGGGTCCTGGCATCCATGGATTGATTTTATGCTGAACGCAGTTATAGACACCTCGAATTGGACTAAAAATAAAGTGCTACAGATTCGAAAATTAGAGCAAGAGACTATCGAACTTTTAAAAAACGCACCTGAAACAAAGAAGATTTATTCGAGAGAACTTGTAGACTTGATCTTTTCTCTGCCTTATATCCGAATACAAAATTTAGTAGAAAACGGCATAGCAAAACGACAGGCCGCTTCGAAATATTTAAAGTGTCTTGCAGAGCGGGGTGTTTTAATCGAGGCAGTGACAACCAAAGAAAAACTGTTCATTAACCACAAGTTGCTAGACCTTTTGACCTCAGAATAAAATTTAAGACTGTTTAATCTTCATTTATGGTTCTCTGCGCAGAATTTAATAGCTCCGTTAGCTCTGTCGAGTAATTCTCGACCTCTGATTGCCAATCGGAGACATCGATTGCGCTCCTGATCGGCGTTTGTTTTGGACATTCTCTCAATATCTGCGAGTTGCTGGCGCATCCGGTCAAGCTCGTTGCGAGAAGCAGACTCAGCAACCCTAAGCTCAGCCATAGCAACCGCATCAGAGGTTTGCTTGGTTTTGAATTCCTCAATCGTAGTGCTGAGCACTGAAATTTGAGAGCGAGCATTCTTTAATTCCTCCGAATCTCGTCCGTTTTGAACGCCGATCCAGTACGTAAAAATAAGAGCGGCCGCAGCCGCCCCGATTTTTAGAACGTTTATTAAATTCATTTATCCATTCCACCTCCGCTCAGGTCCAAGATTGGAAATTATCCGCAGCGTGGACACCATAATCCTTATCGTGGACACTTGAGTTTTAAAAAAAATTTACGGCGACGAA
>NZ_CALPCV010000030.1:0-27657 GCF_943193095.1 Parasutterella muris
CAATATTGAAGTGTTCTAATCGAACGGTTTCATAAAATTATTAAAGAGCCTCTTTCCAAAACGGATCGAGGCTTTTTTGCGTTAAAGCTTATCGCGGAACATGAAGTAGGCTGCGCCGAGTATGCAGAGTCCGGCCCAAAGGTAATCCAGTTTCAGCGGCTCCTTCATGTAAAAGACGGCAAAAGGAATGAAGACCGACAGCGAGACAACTTCCTGCAGGATTTTGAGCTGACCGAGTGAGAGGTCCGTGAACCCGAGTCGGTTGGCGGGCACCATAATCGAGTATTCGAAGAGCGCCACGCCCCAGCTTGAGAGAATCGCGATCCAAATCGGCGCGCTGCTGAGATTTTTGAGATGCGCATACCATGCGAAACTCATGAAGAGGTTGGAGAGAACCAAAAGTGCTGCGGTCCTATAGATGACCGGAATAGAAGAAAAGAAATGAGAGAAGTCCATGATTGGCTCGGCACAAAAGAAAAGGAGCCGCAGCTCCTTTTCAAATCTTAGACCTAATTATTCGGCTTTAGGAAGCACGCGCTTCAGGAATGTCTTGGTACGTTCCTCTTTCGGGTGCATCAGAACATCTTCCGGGTTGCCCTGTTCGACGATCACGCCGCCGTCCATAAAGATGACTCGGTCGGCCACTTCGCGCGCGAAATTGATTTCGTGCGTGACGACGACCATCGTCATACCGGACTTGGCCAAATCGGTCATGACTTTCAGCACTTCGCCGACGAGTTCCGGGTCAAGCGCAGAGGTCGGCTCATCAAAGAGCATCGCTCTGGGCTCCATCGCCAAGCCGCGGGCAATCGCGACGCGCTGCTGCTGACCGCCGGAAAGACTTGCGGGATAAGCGTTTGCTTTATCGGCCAAGCCCACGCGCTTGAGCATTTCCAGCGCTTTTTTCTCAGCGGAAGCCTTGTCGACTTTAGAGACGAGCTTCGGAGCCAGCGCGACGTTTTCGAGGACCGTTTTGTGCGGCCAGAGATTAAATCTCTGGAATACCATGCCGAGGTGTTCGCGTACCTTGTTGATGTCGGTCGACGGCGATGTGATATCGACGTCGTTGACATAAATGTGTCCGCTCGTTGCTTCTTCAAGCGCGTTGATGCAGCGAAGCATGGTCGATTTTCCGGAGCCGGACGGTCCGAGGATTACGACCTTTTCGCCGGGCATAATGTCCAGATCGATTCCGCGAAGCACTTGGTTGTCGCCGAAGTACTTATGCAGATCGCAGATACGAATGATAGGCTTCTGTTCGCTCATCGGTTGTCATCTCCTTTACCCAAGTGTTCTTCCATCTTCTTAACGAGATAAGCCAAGGCAAGTGTCATGACCCAGTACATGAGAGAGATGGTGATGTACGGCTCCCAGTAACGAGCCGATGCGCCGGCGACTGTTCGCGCAGCGTAGGCAAGTTCGGCAAGACCGATTGCGGACACCAGCGAGGAGTCTTTCAGGATGGCGATCGCGTTGTTGCCCAAAGGCGGAAGCATGCGGCGGAAAGCCTGCGGAAGGATAATGTGGAACATTGCCTGCCAGTAGGTCATGCCGACAGAGCGGGCCGCTTCCATTTGGCCTTTGTCCAGAGACTGGATACCGGCACGGAAGACTTCGGAGAGGTAGGCGCCGGCGTTCAGAGTGATCGCGATGATACCGGCGAGCATAGCGCCGTATGTTGAGCGGATTTCTCTGGCTAAGTCGCCGCTGATCAGCAGTCCCTCGGTCGGATGGATAAAGAAGGGCAGGATCGCGAACTGCATCAGCAGGATCTGCACAAAGAGCGGAGTTCCGCGGAAGAAACTCACGTATACCGTCACAGGCCAGCGTACGCAATATTTCAAAATCTGCCGCCACGGTGCGTGACGAGCGTCCGCAAGACGCGCCATACCTAATGCCATACCCAGGATAACGCCCAAGACCACGCAGATGATCGTGATCTGAATCGTCATCTTGGCGCCTTCCATAAACAAGGGCCAATACTCTGTAATTACCTCATAGCGAAAACCGCCCACGATTACTCCTTCGAGTTAGGTTAAAAAGAGCCCGACCTGTAAAAGATCGGGTTCTATCGGGAAGAAAAGATTAGTCGGGAAGTTTCGGGGCGTCGGTGCCGAACCACTTCTGATAAATCTTGTTGTATTCGCCGCTCTTTACGACTTTATCCAAACCGGCGTTGATTTTTTCGGCCAGTGCTTTGTTGCCTTTCTTGACGGCGATTCCGAAATACTGTTCTTTGAAGTTCGGATCGCGGGTCATGTTGAAGTGTTTGTCCGGATTGTTGCGAGCGTAGAAAGCGAGAACGCCGACGTCACCGATCGCGGCAACAACACCGCCCTGGTTCAGTTCTTCAAGAGCGAGCGGAGTGTTGTCGAAGCGGCGGATGCGGGTAGAGGCTTTGCCGAAAGCTTCAGAAGCGGCTACGTCACCGGCGGAACCGCTGACAACCGCGACATTGCCTTTCTTAAGATCGGCAAGCTTTTCAATCTTGGTGTTCTTGTCTGTCAGGATGAGCTGATGGGCAAGGAAGTAGGGTTTGGAGAAATCGACAGCTTCTCTGCGCTTGTCGGTAATTGTGATACCCGACATGATGATGTCTCTGTCGCCTTTATCGACGGTAGCGAAAATGCCTTCCCAAGGAGTGTTGATAAATTTGACATCAAAGCCTTCGGCTTTAGCGATGGCGCGCATCAGATCTACGTCAAAGCCGACGAGCTCTTTCTGAGGAGTTTCGTATTCGAACGGACGATAGGTAGCACCGGTACCGACAACATATTCTTCAGCGCTGACGCCGGCTGAAGCAGTAAGGGCTGCGGCAGCACAGACCGCCCACAGCAGCTTTTTGAAAGGCATTTCTTGATCTCCAATAAGGTTGAGTGGCCCTGAAAGGCGCACATTACTGTAATCATGCCATAGTAGGACGCTTGGGATGTCTTTTCAAGGAACGAGTTTCTCTGTTGTTAGGGTTAATATTAGGTCAGCGACCCGTTTACGAGGATTCAGACGGTTCGTTATTGCAGGAAAAACTTCACAGCGCTAAATCTCGTTTTTAGTTGATTATGATTTGAACGCGCGGCGCTTCTTGGCGGCTGCCTTGTCAACTCTTATTAAGGACCTTAATGGAAAAAGAAAATCGTTATTCGCGTCATGTGCTTTTAAAGGAATTTGACGCGCATACTCAGGAAAAAATCAGCGCTTCCAAGGTGCTGATCATCGGTGCGGGCGGCTTGGGTTCCCCTGCGTCTCTGTATTTGGCCTCTTCCGGCGTAGGCCGCATCACGATCGCCGACGGAGATACCGTGGATCTCACCAATCTGCAGCGTCAGGTGATTCACAACATGAGCCGCATCGGTATGAATAAGGCGACCAGCGCGAAGGCTTCGCTTGAGGCGATGAATTCCGAGATTGATATTCGAGCCTTTACGCATCGTCCTTCGCTTGAAGAGCTCGAAGAGCTGATTGCAGATCATGACGTAGTGCTGGACTGCACCGACAACACCGCTTCCCGCTACCCGATCAGTGAACTGTGCCGCAGACATAAAAAGCCGCTTGTTACGGCCGGCGCGGTCGCGTTTGACGGACAGATTACGGTTTTTGACTATCGGGACCCGGACTCCGCCTGTTATGCCTGTCTTTTCCCAAATCATGACGGGGCCGACGAGAAGGCTTCGACTAAGGGCGTATTTGCGCCTTTAGTGGGTACGCTCGGATGTATGCAGGCCTCAGAGGCTCTTAAAATTATCGGAGGTTTCGGCAAGCCGCTGACGGGTGAGCTATTAATGGTGGACGCCCGCAGCTGGAGCTGGTGGCATATGAAGTACAGCCGAAGTGAAGATTGCCCTTGCTGCGCAAAGGAGAAATAAATGAGCGTGAAAGTTTTGTATTTTGCTTCCCTGAAAGATAAGGTTCTGAAGGGCGAAGACAGTCTTGAACTGCCGGAAGATGTCACGACAGTCGAGGATTTGATTAATTACCTGTCGGAAAACGACAAAGCGCTGAAAGCCGCATTTGAAGAAATGCCGAGACTTCGCTTTGCCGTGAACCAGGAAATGGCCAAGGAATCGACGAAGATTAAAGACGGAGACGAAGTCGCCTTTTTCCCGCCGGTTACCGGAGGCTGATTTTAAGGCGGCTGCAAAATGGCAGTGACCGCGCAGGATCCGAAGCTCGAAAGGAAATCGAGGCTTACGGCCTCTCTGCGCTTTTTTATAACGATATCGCTTGCGCTGGGCATCTCCGCTTTGATCGGAGATCAGCAGATCGGCGGTTTCGCGGCTCTGGGCGGCTTTATGGCGCTTCTGAGTGATACGGAGTCTACCTTAAAGAGCCGACTGGGCGGTCTTTTGCTGACTTTTCTCGGAGTGCTGGCCGCAGCCGGCGTCGGTCTCGCTTTGAACCACTTGGCTTTCGGGGAGTGGCTGATTCTTGCCGCAGCGTGCTTCGGGCAGAGCCTCATGACTTTTGCGGAGAAGTTCTGGTGGCTTTGGGGCAAGTATGTCCTGGTCTTTCTTTTGATCTCCGTTTTTGATTTCTCGCCGAACCTGGCGGCATTCATCGGATACGCGATGGGTTTTTCGCTGGCGGCTCTGGTGGTCGTTGCGGACCATTATGTCTGGCGCATCGAAAAGCTTGGTCCCCGCTTATTTGATCAGCTCAGGATGGTCGAAGGCGGAACGCGCAATACGACCGCCTACGGACTGATTTCCGCGCTGACCATGGTGACAGGCCTCTGGCTGTCCACGTTTATTGATATGTCAGAACCCGGCTGGGTCGGCATCACGATTATTTATATTCTGAATTCGGACGTTCGTTCCGGCTTCATCCGCATTCTTCTTCGTATTCTGGGTACCGTTGCCGGCTACTTCGCCGTAGTGCTTCTGATGCCTCATATTCCAAATCTTTATGTCCTCGGAACGGTTGTGGTGCTGGCCTCTCTGGGCATACCTTACTTTGTCGGACGCAATTACGCGCTGATGCAGTTTTTCATCACGATGTACATCCTCTTCGTCCTTGATTGGCTGATGTACGCCTACGGCGGAGACCATTCCATTCTGATCTGGCGTATCTGGGACACGCTTTTAGGCGCAGGCTGCGCCTCGGTTGGTCTGTTTATTTACTGGTTATGGACAAAACGCCACTCAAATACGGGAATATCTAAGTGAATACGAGTGTGGTTTTGTCTCTTTCAGATATTGACAAAACCCACCCCTTAATGGGAAAATTAATAGATTAGTCATTTGAAATTATTGACTTTTTTCGTAACAGAAGTTTAAAAAAATTATGGCAATGGAAAAGACAAATCAGTCTGAAGCGACTGAGCAGAAAACAGAGAAAACCCCCGCCTCGACAGTGAAGAAGGCCGCTCCCGCGCGGCGCACCCGTCGTCCGGTGGCTGTATCCGCAGCGGCAGAGCCGGCAGCTGCGTCCGCCCCCATCTCGCTTGATGATCCCTCTCTCTACATTAACCGAGATATCAGCTGGATTGAGTTCGACCGCAAGGTGCTTGAGACCGCGATGGACCCGTCCATTCCTCTGCTCAACAGAGTTCTTTTCCTTTCGATTTTCTTCAACAATCTCGACGAATTCTTCATGGTTCGCGTGATGAACGTGCAGAGACAGGCACGCATGGGTGCAGAGCCGACAGGTCCGGATAAGATGGCGCCCGCCAAGCAGATGTCTGAAATCCGCAGAAAAGTTTCGGAAATTGTTGAGGTTGCGGAAAATCTCTGGATCAATACCCTGAAGCCCGCTCTTGATAAGAACAATATTCGCATTGTTAAGTATTCGACGCTTCCTGCGGCGCAGAAAGAAACGCTGAATCTTTTCTTCAACGAAGATATTCTTCCGGTGCTGACGCCTCAGGCGGTCGACAAGGGCCGTCCTTTCCCGATGATTTCCAACACCAGTCTGAACTTTGTGATGGAACTTCAGGCGACGACTCCGAACGCTCCGGTGAAAACACGTTTTGCGCGTCTGAAGTGCCCGAACAACGTGCCGCGCTTCCTTTTTGTTTCCAATAAAGACAACTCTGTGACGCCGGATCTGTCGTACGCGACCTCCGACGGCGTGATTGTTCTTTCTGAAGATTTAATCGGGAACTGTCTGGACACGCTTTTCCCGGGATACAAGGTCACCAGCCGGGGCCTTTTCCGAATCACCCGCAACACGGACGGCGAGATCGAAGAAGATGAAGCCGACGATCTGCTGTCAGCGGTTCGTGACTATGTTGAACAGCGCCGTTTCGGCTCTGTGGTTCGTCTTGAGATTGAGCGCGGCATGCCGCAGCGTTTGCAGGACTTCCTTTACTCTCATCTGGACATGCTTCCGAGCCAGGTTTATCGCTGCAGAATTCCGCTCGCGTTCTCTGAATTCGGCCGTCTGATGAAAGAGGATCGTCCCTCACTCAAATATCCTGCCGACCATCCGAAGATGCTCAAGGCGTTTGACTCGGACCACTGCTGCTTTGACGAGATCCGCAAGCACGACATCATGGTCTACCATCCGTATGACTCTTTCAACTGCGTGCTTGAATTTTTGAAGCAGGCTGCTCGTGATCCGAACGTTGTCGCGATTAAGCAGACGCTGTATCGCGCAGGAAGCGATTCTCCAGTCGCCAAGTATCTGCTCGAAGCGCGCCGCCGCGGCAAACAGGTGACTGCGGTGGTTGAGCTCAAAGCCCGTTTTGACGAAGAGCAGAACATCAACTGGGCCGAAGAGATGGAACGCAACGGCGTGAACGTGGTTTACGGTTTTGCCGGCCTGAAGATTCACGCGAAGCTCTGTTTTGTGGTGCGCCGCGAAAAAGACAAACTGGCGCGCTACACCCACATCGGCTCCGGCAACTACAACGCCGCATCCGCGAAGATCTACACCGACCTTGGACTCTTTACGTCGAATAAGGCCATTAATGATGACGTTCAGGATTTGTTCAACGTCATGACCGGATACGGCCTTGTGAAGAAGTATCGTGAACTTTTAGTTTCTCCGCACACGCTTCGTCCGCAGATCACCGCGCTGATTCAGCGTGAGATTGAGCAGCACAAGAAGCACGGCAACGGTCACATCATCATTAAGTGCAACCAGCTGGTTGACTTTGAAATGGTGAAGGTCCTGTATGAAGCAAGCAGGGCAGGCGTGAAAGTTGAGTGTATCGTCCGCGGCATCTGCAGTCTTCGTCCCGGAGTCCCCGGCGTATCCGAGACGATTACCGTTCGTTCGATTGTCGGACGGCTGCTTGAGCATGCCCGCGTGTACTACTTCCACAATAACGGCGAAGAGGAAATGTACTTCGGCAGTGCTGACCTGATGACCCGCAACCTCAACGGCAGAATCGAGGTTCTGACACCGATTCTTGAAGAGCGTCTGCGCAAGAACATCATGAACCAGATTATTGAGCCGCAGCTCAAAGACAATATTCACGCGTGGGTAATGCATTCCGACGGTTCCTACACCAAGCTCAACCCGAAGAAGGGAGAGAAGGCGTATGACAGTCAGGAAGAGATTGTCCGCAAACTGAACCTGATGAAGAAGTAATCCCATCTTTGTCTGACGCAAATCTCTCTTTCGGTTTTCGGAAGAGAGATTTTTTAAAATGCAGCTCTTCTTTCGTGCAATTTTTAGGATCCGACGCTGTGCGTGAATCGACTTCTTTGAATGAAGCGAAGCTTCTTCTTAACGTTTTAAAGCGAATTCCTCTGAATCGCAAAATTACGACTTCCGAGATTTATGAGCAGCTGACCGCGGCCGGCTTTAAGATGCACCGCAGGTCGCTGCAGCGTTACTTAAAGGCGCTCACTGAAGGGGATATGGGCGTTGAGTGCGATAAAAAGTCGATTCCGTTCGGCTATCGTCGAACCCTCAGTACGAATGATCTGGACCGTGTCGGTATCGGTGCTGACGGATCTCTTCTTCTGCTTTTAGCGCGTGAGCATTTGCGCTATCAAATGCCGCCCGATCTGACAAATTCCATGTCCTATCTGTTTGACGCCGCAGAGCGCTTTATGACGGAAAACAGTAAATCCGCTCCGGAGAAACAGTGGCTCAGCAAAGTCTGTTTTGTGAGCGGGACGCTGCCGCAGCTTCCGCCTCTGATCCGTCCGAAGATTTTTAATACGGTATCTGAGGCTTTGTTTAAGCAGAAAAAACTTGATGTGCTTTACAGCACGAGTGAAGGCGAAGAGTTCGAGCGCCGAATCTCGCCGCTTGGTCTTGTGCAGCAGGACGTACGTCTCTATTTAGTATGCTGCTATGACGACACGACTCAGATTAGAAATTTTGCGCTTCATCGTATTCGAAGCGCAAAACTCACGGATTTTGCGGCTGAAGAGCCCAAGGGGTTTGATTTACGCCGTTATGTGGACGCCGGGCCTTTCAATTACGGGCGTTCCGAGATGGTTCGGCTGGAACTGATTTTTACCAACAAACAGACAGCCGTTAATCTTCGCGAGACTCCGTTTAAAAGAGATCAGCTCATTGAGGAACTGCCCGACGGCACTTATAAATTAACCGTTGATATCGAAGACTCGATGCCTTTAAAAGGTTGGCTTGCGATGTGGCGGGAAAAAGCGGGCGTTATTTCAGAGAAGAAAACACCTCTGAATAAGACAGCGCCCTCTAAATAAAGCAAAACCTTCCGTTTTCGGAAGGTTTTGCCTATTAATGCTCTGAATTAGTATTCAGGTACGTAGCGCTTTTTCTGAGAACGCTTGAGTGAAGACGCGTAACGGATCCAAGCTTCGGGAAGCGTTTCATCGTCTCTCCAATTGAAGGTACGGATGCCGGCCCAAAGTTTCGGGTTCCACATCGGTTCATCCGGGATACGGATAAACGCGTTCAGGCTCGGGTACTCTTTCGGATTGAGCTTCATCATGATCTTCTTGCAGTCGCTCACAAAGTTTCCGTAGAAGTCATCCACAAAGCGATCGAATTTCGTGAAGTTGATCGTGATATTGCGGCCGCCTTCAGGGGCTTTTTCAATCAGGAGAATCGGAGTGCCGCTGCTGTATTTGCCGAGTCGGATGACCAGGCCGCCGTAAGTTTCGTAAACGGACTTCAGGTAATCCGGTGTTGTTTGGAAGAATTCTTCGGCGATCGGGTTAAGGCGCGGTTTTCTGAGCCAAGGCTTATTCGGGATATTCGGGCCCTGGACCGTCATGATTCGAGGATCGGCGAGAACCTCGGGCGGAACGTTGAGTTCCTTGCTGTGAACCATGTTGTCAAAAGCTCTTCGATCGGCGATTTTCTGCATTTGGTCAAGGATTGACCAGACTTCGGGAAGATTCTGCGCGGGCAGATCGAATTCATCGCAGTATCCGTATGCTTCGCTTTCAGCTCTGTAGTTCGGACGCTGATCAAGCGCGTGCATCACTTTCCAGTGTCTGCCCTGTGCGGCGCTCGGCTGAGGCCAGCGGCTGTCGATTTCTTCCTGAACTGGTGCTGCGGTTTGGCCAGACTCGTCTTCCGCTTCGAAATTCATTTGCTGCTGACGCTGAGACGCGTATTGAGCGTTGTCTTTGCGGCGGTCTCTTTGGCGATCTTTGCGGTTGCCGCGGTTAAATTTGTTGGTCTGGCGAGATTCGTGCGGGTTGTATTCCTCAGGAACTGCTGGTTCGGCATTCTGTGTCTGCACTGTTTCGGGTTCTGTCAGCGAAGCAGTAGGAATTTGTGTGTCAGGAGCGGGCTTGGTTTCAATCTGTACGGCTGGAGCTTCTGTTTCGACTGATTCGTGTCTTCTTCTCGGAAGGCGCAGTCTTGGTCTTTCCTGCATCGGAGCGGTATTGACCTGAGTCGGAGCAGTATTGACCTGAGGTGCGTCTGTCGGGGCTTCACTGATAGTCTGTGCAGGGGGCTCTGCGGGTTTTTCCGACGCAGCGACGGGATTAACACTCTCAGCGGGCCGGACCGAGTTCTCAGCGGCTTGGCCTTCTTTATTCTGCATGGCCGCTTTATGTTTCTCTAATTCTTTGACCCACTGATATAGGCTTACGACGTTTACGCCAAGTTCGGCAGCGACGACAGCCGGTTTTTCATGACCGATAACGACTCTTTTGGCCGCTTCAACTTTAAATGCCGGGTCGAATGTGCGACGTGTTCTCTTAGTTTCCATAAATAACGAATAGAAAGTAACCGCAAAATTCCATAAAAGAACCTCAAAGTTCGCAAGAAGCGCCTGAAGGGTTTCGGTCGGGTAAGGAATATGAAAAGACGAATGAGACCGAAACGGTGGAATTAACTCTTTTCTCAAGAGTTGCGGCTTAGTCTTCGAGTGGATTGTAGCTTAAAAATTAAATAATTTTTTTTGCTTTTTTTCGATTTGGGCAGACAAGCGCAAAGAAATACAGATTTTTTCGTATGAGCGGGACGCATAAAGCCGCCGTGTAGAGAAAAAATGCCTCAAATTAAAAAATAAGCTTCTGAGCAGGAGATAACAGTAGTTGCGAATAAACTTAGAGCACGCTTAATAATTAGGGAAACTACCTAAAAAATCGCTCGTTTTATTCACCAATACTTCTGCAGAATGCTTGCATCCCATTTAATTTTGTATTTTTTTCTTCGTATGATCGTAAAAAATAAACTGAATACCCGTCTGAGCTGTGTCTTTTTATCCTGTTGCGCAGCATTAAGTTTTTCATCCGCTGCGAACGCTGCAGGCTTTCAGCTGACTGAGCAGAGCGTTGCCGGTATGGGCCGTTCTCACGCCGGTGCAGGTATTGTCGGAGACGACCTTTCCGCCGTGCATTACAACGCCGCCGGTATGACGCTTCTTCCCGGACTGCAGATGCAGGTTGCGGGCACATACGTTGCCCTCGATATTGACTACAAAGGCCTTGATGGTTCAACAGAAAACGGTCGCGATAAGCCCACAGCGGTACCGGCCACCTTCATTACCTATCAGATTAATGATTCTCTTTGGGCCGGTCTTGGCATTACCTCGCCCTACGGCATGAAGATTCGCTACGGCAACGACTGGAGCGCAAGGGAACGCGGTATCAGCGGTTCTATCATCACAGTCGACATCAACCCGAATATCGCTTGGAAAGCCAACGAAATGTTTAGTTTCGGCTTCGGTGTTTCCGCTCTGTACACTCACTCAAAACTTAAGAACGGCCTTCCCAGAAGTCTTTCTATGGGGGGAATGACCGTGCCTCTCGGCGGCGAGTTTGAGTACAAAGGCAGTGACTGGATGTTTACTTATAACCTCGGCATGATGTTCTCGCCGACGGAAGATCTGCGCTTTGGTCTTTCTTATCGCTCCGCCGCTCATGTGACCGCACGCGGCGATTACACAATCCGCGGAAATGGTTTAGCCAACGGTACCGGAAGCGGCAAGGGCAAACTGGAAACTCCGGAAACCGTGTACATCACCGGTACTTGGAAACCAGTTCAAAGCCTCCGTCTTTCCGCCTTAGCGCGCTGGGCCAACTGGAAGAATTTCGATACCATGGATTTCACCATGGATGATCCGGACAATCTTTCCTTTACCCCTCTGGGGCAGTTTGCGGCAGGTTCTAATCCCGTTGCCGGCGCTGCGATCATGGGCAGACTGAGCAACATGCCTCTTGAAAACAATTGGAAGTCCGTTTGGCTCTTCTCTTTGGGCGCTGACTACGACATCAATGAGCAGTGGACGATTCGCGGCGGTATCGCTTATGAAACCAACCCGATTAAACATCAGGAACTTCGTACAGCTCTGATTCCGGATACCAGCCGTCTCTGGCTGACATGCGGCTTCTCTTGGAAACCGACTGCTAACTGGCAGATTGATGCCGCTTACGGCCACATCCGCGGTATCGGCGATCGCGATCTCTACAATCACTCCGGACAGAAGATCGGCAAATTCGAAAAGATGAACGCATGGATGGCAGGCGCCTCTGTGACCTATCGCTTCTAATTTGACCGCTGTCTAAATAGGGTCGACGAGTTTTAATCAGCTCGCCGGCCTTTTTTCTTGACCAAAACCGCAAAAACAGAAAACAACTCGGGCAGTTTTCCGATCAACTGAGTAGCTTTTACTCCTCTCCAGCTCTGCTTTGAATATTTTTCCGTAGAGACAGAGGGACATGATTTTGTTTTTACACTGAACCCGATGTCATATTGTTAAAAATTGCTGAACAGCGATGATCCAAAATCTGAATTAAGAGGATCGCACGCGGGATTCTTACAATGTGATTTTCTTAGGTTCTTCTCCAGACAACTTCAGCAGCATTGCCATATACACCGGTAAGTACAGGATCTTCCCGTCCCGCTTAATCTCGCCTGAGTTAGACAGAACAATTCCCATTCTGATTCGGCTGTGGGCATTGTCAAGCAATGAGTTTAAAGCACTGTGGATCGTATAGTCTTTGCCGGATTTTACTTCGATGGGGACAACGGTCAGATTGTTGTAATCATCAATCAGGAAGTCTACTTCTCCTTTGTGTCGATTGTCATAATAAAACAGGCTGTGACCAAGGGAGGCAAGCTGCATGGCAACCGTAGATTCGTAAACAGAGCCGAGGCTGATACTGTTTTCATCACCTAAGATTGCATTGATGTTATTTTTGTATAAAACAGAAGTTAAGATTCCCACATCATTTAAGTAAAGCTTCAAGAGATTTTTTCGGCTCGATTGTATAAGTGGGAATGTAGGATCTGTATTTGACTGGACTTCCAAAGATATTCCGGAGTTCGTCAAATAATCTATTTCTTATAAGAAATTTGAAGCTCTTGCCTTTTTCCCTTCAATAGCATTAAAAAAGAGTCGTTTCTTTTTGTTTTCCATGTTTGACGGGATCATTTCATAAATGCGTTTAATTTTTAGGCGGTGTTCCTCGTCGTATTTCCCTGCATCCAATTCATACAGCTCATGAATTGCATTTTGAATATCTCTGATTTTCACAATGTTCTGTGATTCTAGGAATTCATGAACTGCGTCAGGCATTCCTCCGACCAGCAAGTATTTTTTGAATAGATCCAAGAGACGCTCATGAATTGAAGATATCGGACTCCGTTCCGTAATTAGGCATTCCCGTCGGTATTCAATAACGGTGCTGTCTATACTATTGGCAATTAAAAACTCTTCAAAATCAAGCTGATACATCCTGACGATTTCAATGGAGCTTAAAGGTATTGACGTTGATTTCTTCAGAGTGATTCCAAGAAGTGACCCGCTTGCAACATAGCGGAAGCGACCTTCCTTTCTGAGGAATTTTAAAAGAGTTAAAAGTTCCGGATATTGCTGAATTTCATCTAAAAAATTAGAGTGTCATCGCGCGTGCCAAATGATGTCCCGGCAAGAGAAGCTAAGGTGAGATAGAAGTCCTGAGTTGTTTTAACTTTGCCAAAGAGCCTGTTACCTGCTGAGTCTTCGACTAAATTAATCTCGATAAAATTTTTAAAAAACTTTTTCCCTACGTGTCGTATAAGAAATGATTTTCCTATTTGCCTGGTACCAGTGAGTATCAATATTTTGTCGCTGTTTTTCAAAGAGTCGGCAACTTTTTTCTCTAGTTTCCTAAACAACATGTCAACAAGGGTTCCCTATTGAGGGCAGGGTTCAAATAAAAATAAGCAATAAAACTACACTTTTCAATAAAAAAACAAGCCGAAAATTGCACTTTTCAAATTTTTTAGTTGGTTTGCCATTGAAATCTGTTCAAAAAAACAGTCAGAATTAAATTGAAACTCATTTGATTTGTACTGCAGATTGAACAAGTGGAAGAGCCGCTGAAGCCCAATCCTGAGGACGAAAGTCTTGCGCATAAGGACTGAGAGCAAGAGCTCACTTGTACAATCGGCTGAACAAACAGTCGATGTAAAACTTAATTGACCGGCTAGACGGGTTAAAGTTAATGACCCTAAGAAGCCCGGCAAGACCGCCGCTCAAAGAAACAGTAATACAAAGGCGATCAGCTCTTCTTTGGGCTGATGATTTTCCCTGCTTTAAAGAAAAAATCAAAGACGGCTAAACGCCATCATCGCCTAAATTGCTGACGGGACCGTCAGATCACTTTTAGATAAACACCCCTATATTCATTATGGACAAGCAGAATTAGTAAAGAGAGAGTTATCTTTTTTGGAGAAACTTAATAAAAATCACCGATTCTACGAACAAATAGCAATTTGTTAGCTTATTTGTATTAAAAATTTGGTATTAATAAGTTTTCAAAAATTGGGTAATTGTTTTTTATAAATAAACCGGGATCGAATTGTTTGAAGGTAAAAAAATACAGTTTTTTTAAGAAGTTATACTGTCTTTTGTCATTAATTAGTATCTTTCCGCATGTAAACAGACTATACTTAAAACAATTAAAATCATCAGAGGTAAAGCCATGAAGCTATCCAGGAAGCCAGATTGCGTTTTGTCCGATATTAAGAAACAGCTATTGGCCATTACCGACATCGACAGCAAATGTGCAAAAGAACTCGAAGGGGTTCACTTTATACGTTGGGAAGAAGGTGATGAGTACGGAACCAGAAAATTTGGTTCTCTTATTACAAAAGCCGCCGTTTTTCTGATCGTCTCCGGAGGTCTGAAACTTCTCTTCTGCGGTGAAGAGAAAGTTTACGGGCCCGGCGATCTGTTCCTTGCCGGTACTTCTATTCCGCTTTCCTACGAACATGTCACCGAGGGCAAGGAACCTTTCCTTGCGATCGAGGTCGACATCGATGTCAGTGATATTGAAAATGTGCTGGAATATTTGGACGAGAAATACTTCCAGTTCATTACGAACCAGCCGACGAAAGCCTTTACTGTCACAAAGGCCGATGCCAATGTGCTGACGGTATTCCAGGATCTTGCGGCGCTCGCCGAATCCGATCTTGAAGAACGCATTGCGGGTCAGTTTATGAAGCGCTTCCTCTACCTTCGCATCTTCATGACGCCTGCGGGTTCCTCTTTCTCGCAGCTCTTCCGTCCTGACAGAGTGGAGTCTAAGGTTCGCATCGCGGCCGATCTCATTGTGGATCACATTGCCGATAAACAGGAACCAAGCGTTATCTCTGAGCAGATTGATCTGAAACCGTCGCTCTACCACCACTATTTCAAGGAAGTGATGGGCGTTCCGCCGGGACAGTTCAGAAAGTGGTGCCGAGTCACGGAAGCACGCCGTCTCATGATTGAGGACGGGCTGCCCGCGACACAGGCCTGCTACAAACTCGGCTACGACAACCTGACGTACTTCATTATTCAGTTCAAGCAGGTGTTTAAATGCACCCCGGGCAAGTTTATTCAGGATGAGCTTCAGTCCTATCCCTGGCAGCAGCTGCTGATCCGAGAGGGCTACAAGTTCAAATAGTCGCTATTGACTAGAGACAGCCGTACAATAGCTGTACGGACTATCTGAGAGGCTGGAGTTTCCGGCCTTTTTTCTAAGTGCGAAAGGATAAAAATCTATGGACCTCAATACCATTCAGACCCCGGCCCTTTTGTTGGATTTGAATAAATTCACGGCAAACTGCGAATTTATGAAAGACAAATGCAGCCGCCTTGGCGTGCAGCTTCGGCCGCATTTAAAAACAGGTAAAAGCATCAACTTCGCAAAGGCCCAGATGACCTCTGCCTCAGGTCCGGCCACTGTTTCCACGCTTGCTGAAGCAGAGTATTTTTTCGCGCACGGCGTTAATGATCTCATTTACGCGGTCGGCATCAGCCTTGGGAAATTTGATCGCGTGCTTGCGCTCAGAAGTGCGGGCTGCGATGTAAAGGTTATTCTCGATAATGTCGAGACGGCCGTTATGTTCAGTCAATACTGCGATCAGAAGAAAGTTCCGTGCCCGGTGCTGATTGAAATCGACTGCGACGGCCATCGCTCCGGTGTTAAGCCCGACTCGGATGATCTTATTGAAATTGCCCGTGCGATCAAAGGCGAAGCTTATTTCGCCGGTATTTTGACGCATGCGGGAGACTCCTATAAGTGTGTCGGCGAGCAAGCCTGTCAGAAAGCTCAGGAAAATGAAAGAGACTCCCTGGTGCGCTGCGCCGATCGACTGAAAAAAGCAGACTTTGAATGCCGCATCATTTCAGCCGGTTCTACGCCGACCGCAGTGTTTGCTAAATCTTGGGAAGGCGTCACCGAGGTGAGATGCGGCGTTTACTGTCTTTTTGATTTGGTTATGGCCGGACTAGGCGTCTGCACGAAGGAGCAGATCGCGCTTTCTCTGCTGGTTGAAGTGATCGGACATCAGAAAGAGAAAGGCTGGGTTATCACAGACGGCGGATGGATGTCCATGTCGCGCGACAGAGGGACTTCCGCTCAGGCGGTTGACCAGGGCTACGGCGTTGTCTGCGATATCAGCGGAAAGATCTATGACGATCTGATTGTCGGATCCGCCAATCAGGAACACGGCATCATTGTTCGCCGCGACGGTTCTCTGATTGATCCGAAAGATTTCCCGGTCGGTACTCGCCTTCGTATTCTGCCGAATCATGCATGCGCGATGGCCGCTCAGCATCCTCAGTACTTCGTTGTCAAAGACGGCAAAATTGACGCTATTTGGAACCGTATTTACGGTTGGCAGCCTAAGGAGCTCTCTTTATGAAAGAAATAATTGTTTCAGATCTTCCCGCCCCCAACGGGCACTATTCTCATGCCGTCGTTTTTAACGGTGCGGCTTATCTTTCCGGAATTCTGCCTATGGGTGTAAAACCGGAAGACAGTGTGAAGGCTCAGTTCAAGGCTGTGTTTGATGTGATTGAGAAAATCCTCAGCGAATGCGGCAGTGATCTCAATCAAGTGGTTAACTGCAGAATTTACATTGCTGATCTGAAGGACTGGCCGGAAATTAATGCGCTCTACGCGGAAAGATTTGGTGCGCACAAACCCGCCCGAGTTGTCGTTCCGGTAAAGGAACTTCACTTTGGCTATCGCTTGGAAGTTGAGCTGATGGCGGCAGTTTAACTTCGGTTTTATCCTTTTGGTTTAGGCCCGAATTCTTTCCGAATTTGGGCTGAATTTTTATAGAGGCAGCCCGAACGATATTTAAAGTATCGTTACTGACAAAGGATTTAGCCTCTATGAAACTTAATAAACATATTGCAGCTCTGTGCATCGGCACATTCTGCCTAGGTGTGGCTGAACTTGGCATTGTTCCTGTCCTGACGGATGTCGCTCATTCTCTGCATGTCTCCATTCCTCAGGCGGGTCTGTATATTTCTGCTTATGCCGCAGGCGTCTGCGCTGGCATTATCGGGCTGCTTGTTTTTGCCCGCAGCGTAAATCTAAAGTACACGCTGCTTGCGGCGGCCGTTTTAATTTTGGTTGGCAACGCGTCGGCGGCCTTGGCTCAGAACGACTATATGATGCTTGCCGCACGGTTTATTTCCGGCTCTCCTCACGGAATTTTCTTTGCGCTTGGCGCGGTGGCCGCCCAGCGGCTCGCAGCAGAAGGCGAATCGGCGCGTGATATTACGCTGATGGTGCTGGGTCAGACGAGCGCAAATCTCGTCGGCGTGCCGCTTGGCTCGTGGATCGGATATGCCTTCAGCTGGCGGATTATTTTTATGACGATTGCCGCGCTGTCGCTTCTCTTAATTGCGGCGCTGTTTTACTGGCTGCCAAGCCTTCCGGTACAGAAAAAACCGTTAAAGGAATTGATTCAGCCGCTTCGTCATCCGCATCCGTGGATCATTCTTGCCGGTATCGCGATCGGAAGCGGCGGCTTCTATGCTTATTACTCTTATGTCGATCCGATTATGAGTAAAGTCTCAGGACTGCCTGCTTCGATGATGACTCCGGTGATTGCGCTGGCAGGCCTGTCAATGTTTGTGGGCAATGTCGTATCGGCGCCGCTCACAAAGCATTTTAACGATGAGACGCTCGTCTTCTCTGGTCAGCTTTTGATTGCCTTCGCAGCGCTCGGCGCTTATTTCCTTTCCCGCGATGAAATCACTTCGATATTTATGATGTCTCTTGCGGCTTTCGGGTATTTCTTTATCGCAGGTCCCATGCAGGCGCTGGTGATTAAAGGGGCGGGCGACGCCAAGGTCATTATTGCCGCTTTGGGACAGATCGCTTACAACGGCGCCAACGCGATCGGAGCTTATTTAGGCGGAGTCGCGATCGACGTGAGCGGTATCGCGTCCGAATGCGCGCTTCCTTCTTTGCTCCTGGGATTTGCGTCATCGGTCCTGTTTTACTTTGTTTGGCGCAGCAGCAATAGGAATGATTTAGCTGGCGACTAGTGGTTCTTTTTCATGTGTCACATCCTTTGTGACGGCTCATGTAACTGTTTGTATGATTTGCAACAATAACCAAATTAGGTTAAATGTTGCAAATTTAAATAGGTATTAACCATTAGAATTCAAATTGTCTTGATAAAGGAGACAGTTATGAAGATGAACAAATTACTATGCGTTCTCGCCGGCGCTTTCGCATTGAGCTGCGGAGCTGCACAGGCTAACAATATGGAAAATGATGAGTACAACGGCTGGTTCAACGGAAGCGGCCCTGTCGATCATACGGTCAGCGAAATCAAAGAAGACGCAGCACCGTTCCAGTTAGTCGAACTTGACGGGAACTTGGTCAGAGGAATCGCCGGTGAAACATATGTCTTCCAGGATAAGACCGGTGAAGTCGTCGTCAACATTCCCAATGAAGTTTTTGTCGGTCAGGTTGTCAACGCCAACACTCCGGTAAAGATTCAGGGTGAAGTCAGACCCGATATGGCTCAGCCTGACACGGTCGATGTTTATACACTGGACGTTGTTGACTAAACCTTAACAGTCGAGACATCTGATTTTTCCGCAAATCCGCCGCATCCACGGGTTCTGGCGGCGGAATGCGAAGGCTCCGCAGCGATAATAAGCTTCGGAGCCTTTGATATTTACGAAGCAGCGCTTGTGTACTTAGCCGAGTTTGCCGGTTCTGCGAACCTCTTCGTCAGCCTCTTTTCCGGTGATGCATTCGGGCACAAGTTTCATCATAAAGACATATTGAAGTGAATGCTGAATCTCTTCCTCATTGTCTTCGACTCCTTTGCTGTATTTGTCCGCCATTGCGCGCAGGGCTTCCAGTTTTTCATTTAGGTCCGTGACCGGTTCGAGTGTTCCCCATACCGTCACGCTCTTGTAATTATTCGCGCGAAGCTTTGGAACCACTTCACTTTGTCCCACAATCGAAAAACTCGTTTTCTTTGTTTTGGCAAAGCAGTCATGCTTGTAGCCGCGCGGCGATCCGTGGAAATAAATGCCCCCGTCATAAAGGACGTAGGACAAAGGCACACTGTAAAGGTATCCGTCGTCTCCGTTCAGCGCAAGCACTCCGTACACGCCGTCCCTGAGTATTTCCTGAGTTTTCTCTTCTGACAGAGTCTGTTTGGTTCTCACTAATTCCTTTCGCATTATCTTTCCCTCTCTTACCGATTAAAAAACACTTCCAAGCCGTCCCGCAGTCTTGAAACCGCTTCCCGAAGCTCATCTTCCGTGAAGTGCGCATAGCCAAGGATAAGACCGCTTCGAGAATTTGCCAGTCGATAGCACTCAGAAAGAGGACGAGCTTCGATTCGATATTTTTCGTCAAGAAATCTGCAGATTTCAATGTCGTTGACGGGGTGGTTAAAAAGGAATGTCACATGCGTACCTTCATTTTCCCCTTCAATACTGCCATAGCGGCCAAGGAGTCGGCCGATCGATCGGACCAGAGCCTGTCTGCGCTTTTCATACATAGTTTTAAGGCGTCTGACGTGCGAATCGTAGAAGCCTCTTTCAATGAATTCTGCCAAGATACATTGATGAACTTCGCTCGAGTGTCGGTCTGTCAAAAATTTCGCGCCTTCAAATACTCGGATCAGCGGCTTTGGCACGACCATATAACCCATGTTGAAGCCCGGATAAATGACTTTTGTGAAACTGCCTAAATAGATACAGCATTCATTTTGGTCCAAAGACGCGAGCGCCGGGTGTGGTTTCTTGCCGTAACGCAGTTCGCTGTCGTAATCGTCTTCTATTATCCAAGCCGAGTTTTTGGCGGCCCAGTCCAGGAGCTTTTCCCTTGTTTGGGAGGAGAAGACATAACCGAGCGGGTATTGGTGGCACGGCGTCACAAGTACGCCTCTGATGTCGCTGTGTTTTTCCAAGCAGTCAGTGTCTATGCCGTCCTGAGTGACGGGAATCGGTACGGGCTTCAAACCGCAGAATTCAAGCAGGTTCACATGCGGCTGGAAGTAAGGATCTTCGACTGCCACTAAGTCCGAAGCTTTGAAGAGGACAGAGGCGCATAAATCGAGCGCCTGCTGAATGCCGGTTGTCGCAATGACCTGATCCGCGCTGCAGGAGATGCCGCGAAATCTGCGGAGATAGTCTGCGACGGCTTCCTTATAAGGCATGAAACCGCCCGGTTCACAATAGCCGTTGTGCAGCCAGGGACTTCTGGATATGCGGCTGACAATAGTGGTCCAATTTTTCCCGGGCAGACTTTCGTGGTCGGGTGCGATAACTGCAAAAGGCAGATTTTTCTGAACGCTGAAACTTCTTGCGTCGGAAGCGACTCTGGCAGAAGCTGGAAGTTCGGCCAAACGAAGAGGGGAGTGTGCATTTGCGCTGTCAGTAGAGAGTTCGGTGAGCGCGTCTGCTGTTTCGGAAACAAAAGTGCCGCTTCCTTTGCGCGAATTGATCAAACCTTCTTCAGTAAGCTGCTTGTATACATGCGAAACCGTGCTTCGGGATACGTCGAGCAGATCGCTAAGCTGCCTGCTGGAGGGCAGCGGATCATTTGCAAGCAGATTGCCGGACTCAATGAGCGAGCATATCGCTTTGTAAAGCTGCTCGGACAGAGGTTCTGAATTCTCGCTTCTGTCTAAAGACAGAGAAGCGAGTCTCGGGTGCACTTTGTTTGCCATATCGAAATTGTAAAAGCATGAGACCGGACAAACGTCCGGTCTCGACACGAGTTATCGATTTACTTTACGGCTTTTTGAGCTTCTGCAGTTGCCGTTCGCAGGTTCTTGATGACGTATGAAGATGTTTCTTCAAATCCCGAAGGATCGTGTACGCCTTTGGAGTAATCAGAGAAGTAGAAACCGGTGGTGTGCAGATAGAGACTGTAAGCGTCCTGAAGTTTCTTGTACTGGTCGTCCGGAATTTTAACTTCACCGACTTTAGCCTTGATAAGGAGGTCGCGAGCTGCCAAACCGTAGCGCTCTAATCTTTCCTTATGGATGCGGTAGCGCTGCTGAATTGTGGCGACCATATAAGCGGCCTGTCCTTCACTCCAGTTATCTCCGTTTGGATTGCCATGGCAGTCGGAACGAGCGCAGGTGTTCTTATACTTCAGGGTCGGAAGACTCGGCTGATGCTCGAGAGTGCCGTTTTCTTTCTTAGCGAAATGGCAGTCTGTACATCCGACGCCTGCTTGGCCGTGCTTGGATGCAACAACAGTTTCCATATGGTAGTGGTCGGTGGAAACAGTCTTAACTCCGGTCGCTTTATCGATTCCGTTATAAAGACCGAGGCCGCGAACCAGATTCCAGCGCTCCAGCGGATTGCCGGCAAAATACGTACCGACGGACCATCCGTTTCTGTCGATCGCGTTCTTTTCATGCGCTAAAGAGCCGTCGCTGTCCTTGTAGAAAGTTTCCGAACGGTTGTGGCCCTGATGGCACTGTCCGCACATGTAATTAGAGTTTGCCTTATCAAGAATCGCAATCTTTCTCGGGTATCCGCGTACACCCATTTCGATGACTTCAATCTTCGGGTAACCGGTTTTGCCGACGTTTTTCTGATAGTTGGAATCCTTAAAGTCTTTATGAGACATAGCCTCGATCAGATGATCGAACACAATGCGCGGTTCAGCTGAGTGAGGATCGTGGCAGGTAATACAGTTAAAGCTGTTGTTGACAGTCTTAAGTACCTTGTGGTCCGGATCGTCGAAAGCTAAGGGCGCTTTCGGATCTCTCTTTCCGAGGTATGCGTAATCGAGCATGTTGTCATTCGTCTTGCACTTTAAGCAGTCCGAGCGGCCCATGATTTCGCGGCCCTTTTGCGGACGCCATGTGAGTGAAAGCGTCTTGGAGGGTTTGATCTTGTCACCTTCCTCGGGGCGGGTGTCAGTGAGTGCTTCCCAGAGCGGAGCGCCGGGCTTGGAAAGATCGGTGTACTTTTTGTACTGATATCTTCCGTCAGAGCGGACGTTGGCAAGGTCGGTCACGATGCTGGAATGGAATCTCGGCAGCCTGAACTGAACATCACGGAATGAGTTGTCGCCGGTGAGATCTCGGAATTGAGCATAAGTAGGCGGCGTGTTCTTCAGGGCCCACTCATAGTGATATTTCGGGTCCATGATGTCTTTGTGCTGCTCAGTGTGGCACTGTCCGCATGCTGCGTATTCAAAGTGAGTCGTCGGCCGATTCTCTTTACTTGGAGCGCTCATATGCTCCTTAGGAATGTCATGGCAGGCGACGCAGTTGACGTTCTTGTGGGCGCCTCTTGTTGAAAGCGTTTTAATTGCTGAGGCATGACATCCGAAGCACTGGTTTGTGTTAACCGGGTCTTTTGCAGGCAGGGTGTCCGCGGCGACAGCGGAAAGCGAAAACAAACTGAGGCTTAATAAAAGCAAGCTGGGTATTTTTGCTGTTTTCATTTTTGTCTCCTTAAGATTGACTTCATTTTCCAAAACAATCTTTTTGAAGAGCAGTCCACTTTATGACTGTTTCAGCAGTCCACTTGGGTTTGTCCTGAGATTGTTTCTCTGCGAACAAACAAATGTTGTTTTGACGTTTTTTGTCTTACCTGAGCAGAGGGTAAGTTTTATTAAAGTCCTATCTTATTGGGCTTATTAAAAATAATTTACCCTTCCTTTCTTCTGCCTCAGCTGATAAAATTAAGACCTAACGAAAAGGATAAAAAATGAAAAAATCAGCCCGGAGATATATCGAAAACGTTCGTCTGATGGACGATATCTTTTTTGAAGTTTTTTTCAAAGATCAACCGCAATGTATAGAGGTTGTGATTCACGAAATTTTCAAGCAGTTAGGGTATCCGCTGGTTAAAGTCAAGAAAGTCGAGGTTCAGAAAAACCTTAATGCACTGGATAAAAGAACAGTGAGGCTCGATGCATTGGCCGTGGATGAACAAGGGAATCACATCAACATCAAGGTTCAACGCGTCGTTTCGAGTAATTTGGAAAGGCGCGCACGTTACCATTCTGCGCTGCTTGATACGAACAGTTTGGAAAAGAACAGTGATTTTTCATCTCTGAATGAGTGTTACGTGATATTTATTACAGAGAAAGACTTCAAAAGAAAAGGATTGCCCGCGTATCAAATTGAGAGGATCTGCGTTCAGGACAATACTCATTTCAGAGATGGAACGCATATAATTTTTGTAAATGGTGAATATCGCGGTGAAGATCCTATCGGCAAACTAATGCATGATTTTTCTTGTAAAGGAGCTGACGAGATGAAAAACGAAACTTTGGCAGAACGCATGCGCCTCTTTAAAGAGACAAAAATGGGCCAGCGCGAACTTTCGGGTATTGAACTGGATATAGCTGAAAGTAATTGGGAAGGAGGTCGGCAAGAAGGTCTGGAAGAAGCTAAAACGGACATGGCCGCAAAGTTGATTCTGCTCGGACAGATGTCACTTGAAGCGATTGCGGAAGTGAGCGGATTGCCTATAGAGCAGCTACGAGAAATTAAGTCGAATCTATCTCTTTCTGTCTAGACGTTCTCCGCTTTAAGGGATCCAAAGAGTGCAAAAAGAAACATGGTCAGATCGTCTACGTCGTGAGATAAGAGAAGGCGAGCGTGAACTTTCAGGTATTGAACTGGAGATGGCTGAAGAAGCTTGGGCCAAAGGTCGGGCCGAAGGTTGGGCACAAGTTCAAGCGGAGATGGCTGCAAAGTTGATTCGACTCGGGCAGATGCCGCTTGAAGCGATTGCTGAAGTAGTCGACTTGCCCATAGAGCGACTCCGAGAAATTAAGAAAAATCTTTCACATCCGACCTAGACGCCTTTCGGATTAAAAGGTTCAAAGAATGCAAAAAGATACTCTGGCAGAACGCATGCGTTTATTTAAAGAAACAGGAATAAGCGGCCGCGAACTTTCAGGTGTTGAACTGGAGATAGCTGAAGAAGCTTGGGCCGAAGGTTGGGCACAAGCTCAAACGGAGGTGGCTGCAAAGTTGATTCGGCTCGGACAGATGTCACTTGAAGCGATTGCTGAAGTGAGCGGATTGTCTATAGAGCAGCTCCGAGAAATTAAGAAAAATCTTTCTTGTTCGTGAAAGGTCTCCTGTTTAGGAGGTTCCAAGAATGAAAAGCGAAGTTCTGCGCGAAATAGAGAATTCCTGTGACAGCATAGAAGACGTCTGCAGAAAATGTTCAGGTATTGAGTTGGATATTTATGAAAGGGCGTGGCTGGAAGGTTGGATGAAAGGCTGGATAATGGGCTGGATAGAAGGATGGGCGGAAGCGCAAAAGCGGTTAGTCAAGTACCGAATGGAGGAGGCAGTAAAGCTGCTGCAGCATGAGTCGAAGATGCCTATCGAATTGATTTCTGAAGTGACAGATGTGCCTGAGAGTACGCTTATGAGCGTCAACGACATGCTTATCGATCTAAAAAACCTTTCGGAACAGCTGGATTTGGACCAGCAAAAACTCAGACTTTAGCTAATGTCCTTCGATCTCTAATGAAAGCTTGAAAGATCAAAAGCACACGAGCTGAGCTTCATAGACTTCGAGGACGGCAGCGCTGAAATTATTGTATTAACTCTGAGAGCCATACAGCCAAATAAGAGGCCCGCGTGAAAGCGGGCCTTCGTCAACTAACTTCTATTTCTGCGAAACAGCGCTTTTAGCGGCAATGCGCCCAAAGGTTAAGACGTCCGCAGTGGCGTTTCCGCCGAGACGGTTAGAACCGTGGATGCCGCCCGTAACTTCGCCGGCAGCAAAGAGTCCGGGGATCGGTTTGCCGTTCTTATCCAAAACCTGAGCGTTCGGAGAAATCATCAGACCGCCCATCGTGTGGTGGATGGAAGGAGCGCGCGGTGTCGCGTAGAACGGCGGTTTAATAATCTGTCGGTCAAACAGCTTGCGGCCGAACTTCGGATCGTTCTTGGCTTCGACCATCTTGTTGAATTCCGCAACAGTCGCTTCCAGTTTGTCAGCAGGCATACCCAGCTGCTTTGCCAGATCCGCAAGTGTATCGGCTTTATAAATGCGGCCGATCTTGACGAGAGTTTCAACGTCTTCATTGAAGCTGTTGAGCGGCTTAACAATGGAAGAGTCATTGATGTCGTAGCAGATCGCGTCAGGCTGCTTCTTAATGGCGGCAACGAACTCATCTCGTCTGGCGTCTTCCTTAACGAAGCGCTCACCGTTCTTATTGACGTCAATGACATCATCAAGACCGCTCATCTTGCGGGCGCGGCCCTGAAGAGCGCCGGTACCCGGTGTGGCAAGCGGATAGACCTGAACATAATTCATGCCGGTTGTATCTGCGCCGTGTTTGGTCGCGATGATAATGCCGTCGCCGGTTGCACCCGGCTGATTGGTGGAGACCATATCAGGTGTAAGGTGCGGAGCAGACTTCTGGCGCATCTCTTTATTCTGAGAGTAGCCGCCGGTTGCAAGAATGACACCGTCCTTGGAGGTGATTTCGTACTTGTTGCCGACTTTATCAGTGGCGGTGACGCCAATGACGCGGCCTTTGTCATTGATGATGACGTCATTGACTCTCAGGCCGAGTTTAAAGCGGACATTCTGCTTGACAGCGTTGTCATACAGCGGAGAAATTAAGCCGAGCCCCGCCGGAGCATCAAGCTGATGCGTACGCTGCCAAAGCGCGCCCGCGCCTTGGCTGAGGCGATCCATAACAGGAGCGCCTTTGGACTGCATCCAGTGCAGCGTGTCGAGAACGTTGTTGGCGTACTCGCGAATCAGAGGAATCTTGCCGACTTTGTCGCCGCCGTTATAGGTCTGAAGCGCATGCCATTCCGGACAGTCAAAGAGTGTTTTGGAACCGCTCTTTAAGTAGGCTTCGTACTTGGCTTTAACGTCAGCCATTAACTGTTTGTGTTCTTCGCTGACCGGTTTTTCGCTGATCGCTTTTACAATGGCGTCTTTGAGTGTATCCGTCATCGGAAGCGTTTTCTGGCGTTCCGGATCAGCCGCGTTGAAAGCGGATGCGCAGCGGAGCGTGTTGCCGCCGACAACCGGCATCTTCTCGATTACGAGAACATTCTTAACGCCGAGATCTTTCGCGGTTACCGCTGCGGATAAACCTGCGCCGCCCGCACCGACAATAATCAGGTCGGCATGATCTTTAATGGAGCCTGCGACTTTTTTAATTTTTTCAGGAACCGGTTTCTGGAAGTTGGCGATATTGCCGCCTGCCTTTTCAATTGCCTGTCCGATGGCTGTCTTGAATGCGGTGCTGGTGACGGTTGCGCCTGCGACATTGTCCACGTTCAGAGTCTGGTATTCGATAACATCTTTACCGATGGTCTTAATCGCAGTGTCGCCAAGGAAGCGTGTTTCACGCTGTCCGGGTGTCTTGATATCGGTGATCTTGTTGTCTTTGATGGTCACTTCAACATTGAGCCAGCCGTTGTTGCCGTATGCTTGGCCTTCGAAGACGCCGTTCTTTAACGAGACCGGAGCGGCTTTTTTGCCGCTGGCTTTGCCAAGGCATTCCTGAACAGCTTTCTTAATGGCGGCAGATGTGACAGAGGCGCCGGCAACAGCCTGTACGTCGGCAGACTGAGCGGTCATGATTTCCTTCGGAAGCTGTACGACAGCTTTAGAGCCGATACCTTCAGTTTCCTGCTGCTTGAGCACTTTAACGGAAAGAATTTTATCCGCAGAAGTCTGGACTTCGACGGTGACCGGACCGTTCTGTCCGGCGATGGAAGCGGTGTAGGTTCCGGGTGTGTAGGCAAAAGCTGCAGTCGAACAAATGGCGGCGCTAATTGAAAGTGCAAGTGTTGTAAGTTTCATAAGTTCTCCTTGAATACTCTATTGTTAATCATAGAGTTAGATTTATTCTAGACTTAACGCGCTGCTTTGAAAGCAGGGTAAATAAACAGACAATTCCTGAGGTAAGGTTTCAATTTCTTGGATAATCGCATAAAAAGGTTAATCGTCGTTTGCGAATGATTTTAAAATTTTTAGTTTGCGAAGTTGCTTTTGTGCTACGAGCCGAGTGCAGATGAGCTAGAAGCGTTTTAAGAGACTATGGGCTCGATTAAGAAATTAAAAGTGATAGGTGCAGCATCTTTCCTGAACAGG
The DNA here is from genome assembly GCF_943193095.1 of Parasutterella muris. NCBI lineage: Bacteria > Pseudomonadati > Pseudomonadota > Betaproteobacteria > Burkholderiales > Sutterellaceae > Parasutterella > Parasutterella muris. The sequence goes on from NZ_CALPCV010000030.1 coordinate 27,203, forward strand.
CAATCAGCGGTCGACAGGCCTAAATTCTTAGGCTTGTTCTTTAGAATAAAGAGAGTAACTACTATCGTTAACAAAATGCTCACTGTTAGAGCGCCTTTGTTGTTAGACTCATCCTCCTTCGCATAGACAGATTTAGAAATGGCAAAGATTGTTTTTGATATTGAAGACGAGCTGAAAAAGCGTTTGCTTGACTCTCTTGACGAGCTGCAGATAGACCGCAAAAGCTGGCTCGAGCAGTGTATATGCGCCTTTCTGCTGCGAGACGCCGTTGAAAAAATCAAAAAGGAAGAAGAAGTAGCCGAAGCGGAAGCTCAGCTTGGCAGCCAGGCAATGCCTCTTCCTATCGGCGGGTTTTCTCTTTCAGAGGACGTTCCGCCCGAGGTCCTCCAGCAGGTCATTACTGAAAGCCTAAAAGAAGGCTTCAAAAAGCTCGGTATTGAGATCGAGTGCAAAGG
>NZ_CALPCV010000031.1:0-27172 GCF_943193095.1 Parasutterella muris
GTTGTACATATCCTTGAGAGAAAGGCTCTCAAAGTCGTATAGATATCTATTCCTGTCAATCCACGTTCCTAGTTTTGATTCAGGCCTGAGTATCCGAGCAACCGCATTGTAAAAGGCCAGTTTATTTAAATCGACTGGAACCTTTCCTCTGTAATTGCGCTCTAGATTTTTGAAGTATTGGTCTAATTCAAGCTTGTTCCAAATCGTTAGAAACGGTGCTGGTGAAACGAGAAATGAACTGCCTAACTCAGTGGAGTTCGCTACGCTGTCAACGATTGAGACTCCGCTGCCGTTCGGCAACTCGGTCGCCTCCGCATAGGCCTGACTTGATTCCCGGAAGAGCTTTAAATCTGAATTGATAAGTTCGAGTCCGTCAGGGTGCTTCTGCAGAAATAACTCCTTGTTCCCGTAGCTTTTGAGCTGACGAGTTGTGGACTTTTTTGTAATTGGATCTCGATATTTCTCAACGATAGAAATATAGACCTTGCCTTTTACCTTTCTTTCCGAAATTGAGATGGACACGACTGACTCCTCCTTATTGATAATTATACCATAATTAGCCTTATTTGAACTACGTTGTCGTTAAATTTTCTAGAAAAAATTCTGATTTATTCTTGTATATTCAGAAGGTTAAAGAAGATTATTGATACATTTTTCTGGAAAAGTCGGGAAGAAAAAGGCCGAGACCCAAACGGGATCGGCCTTTTAAGTCAGAGAGTCGACTAAACGATCGTGTTCATTTGTCCTGCGTAAAGAATGAACAGGCGCAGACACATCATGCCCGCGATGGCGCAGAAGCCGGCAAAGTAGAAGGACATCTTCGACTCTTCTCCTTTTCCTGCGATGATCGACGCGACAAGCGGGATACCGAAGCCCACGAGGACCGCGCCGCCCCAGAACACGACAGCCCAGACGCCGTCCGTAAACGCGCTGAAAGCGAGTTTGGCGGATTCATTGCCGCTCAGAAGCGCGATGGCGATCATGAAGAGACAGAAAGCTTCTGCCGCCATGACGGGCCATTCGGCCTTATGCAGCGCATGCATGTCCGGGTCGGACTCTTTCGCGCCGAAGCAGGCTGCGGCCAGAATCTTCGCGGCCGCCATACCGGCGGAAATTCCGGAAGCGACAAAGAGCGCCGGCAGAACCGCGGTGTTGATCAGCGGGAAACGGATAAGCGCTGAGATCAAAAAGCCCGTGTAAGCGCAGATCGCGATCGCAAGGACCATCAGAACGGCGTTAATGATCGTTCTGAATTTCTCCAGGAACGCGCAGAGCGGAGCGACCCAGCCGAGCAGCGGCCATTTGCTGAACGTGTCGGCAAACGACATCAGCACGAGGACCGCTGTCAGCGGGATGTAGAAGAGCAGCAGCATGACGCCGATACTCATGACGCTCGACGGGTTGTAGAAGACCAGAATCCGCCAGAAAAAGAGCGGGTTGGTCAGATCCAGCACCAGGCAGAGCATGCCGAGCAGAATGGTGCCGAGACCGATGATGCCGGCCGATTTCAAAAGCGGCGTCACGTCCGTGTTCTGCTTAAAGAAGTTCAGCATCAGCGTGACCGCGATCGCCCCGCCGGAAATACCGGCAAGGAAGAGATACACCGCGATCGGCCAAGGCCACGCGATACCCTGAGACAAACCGATGGTGAAGTTGATTGTTTCGTCCATTAGATTTTCTCCTTGGTCACAGGCACGTAGCGCAGGCTCGGATTGGTGCCGAGATACGGACGAATCCGAACGGTGTCTTTGACGTTAAGCAGTCTGCTGACATAGGACTTCGGATCGCTGAGGTCGCCGAAGGCGAGCGCGCCGTAGCGGCACTTGGAGACGCAGGCCGGGTCTTCGCCGTTGACCAGTTTGGTATGCAGACAGAAATCGCAGTTTTCCGCGGTTTTGGTCTGCGGATTGATAAAGCGCACGTTGTAGGGGCAGGCCGCGATACAGTACTTACAGCCGACGCATCGGTCCGGATCCATCGTGACGATATTGGTCTTCGGGTCGCGGTGCGCGGCCTGAGTCGGGCAGACGCGGACGCAGGGCGCGTCAAGACACTGCTGACAGGAGACGCGGACGTATTTGCGTTCGCAGTCGCAGGGTTCGATCTTTCCGCAGTACGGGCAGGCTTCTCCCTCGGTTCTGCCGTTCTGACGCTCGAGCGTCAGACGATGGAACCCCGCGGGCAGCTTGTTTGTTTCGTTGCAGGCATCCTTGCACTCTCCGCATCCGACGCATTTGTTCTGGTCAAAGACCATCACATACTGCGGACGCTTCTGAACAGGCTCAGAGGAGCTGTCGGCGGAAGCTTTCGATGTCGGCTTTTCTTCTTTCGGAGAACAGCCGGCAAGTGTCAGAACGAACAGAGAACCGGCTCCCGTGCCTTTAATGAAAGTTCTTCTGTTGATGGTACTCAAGATTTTCCTCCCGGACGGCAGAAACGAGCCGTCCTTCTTGGGGAAATCAGAAGGGGAGGAAGCGACAGAGCCGCTTCCGGTTTCTGACGTTCCTTACTTGGCTGCTGCTTTGACGTAGCCGCCGTTGTCGATGATGGCCTGGGCTTTGGCAAGATAAGCCTGAGCGGTTTGGACGCGGTCAAGCAGATAGTTCTGAGCGTGCACGCCCCATGAACCGTCTTTCTTGATCATCGCGGCGATATCGTCCGCTTTATCGAGAAGCAGGCGGGCTTCCGTCTGATCGGCAGGTGCGAGCTTGGTGACTTCAAGAAGCTTTCTCAGGCGGGGGATGGCGCCTGCGACTTCCTTGTAGCCTTCTTTAATCGGCTTCTGCCACTTCAGAGTTTCACCGTAGACTTCTTTCTGATCCTGATAGACGAGGCCCTCATCGAGCTTGGAGGTCGCCTGATTGTGGCAGCCTTTGCCTTCGACTACGGTGTAGTCGGCCGGCGTATTGCGCGCGCAGCTCCACATCAGATCCACAAAGCCGTGTCCGTCTTCGTCTTTAGCCAGAACGTAGCCTTTAACGGTTCCGTTTTTGATCTTGATATCGCCCTGAACCATGCTTGCGGCTTTCGGATCCACATTGATCTTATAAGTGTGGATACGGCGAAGCGCTTTGGGACCGGCGGCGTTCTGATCGTCGGAATAGTCGTTTGCCGAAGCGACGTTAGGCATATGGCAGGCGATACAGTCAAGTTTGTCGTGCGTGTCGGTGTGTGCGGTCACTTCAGCCTGAACGGTATGGCAGTCCTGGCAGTTCTGACGAATAGCCGGTTTGCCGACGGTCGCCATCCAGGCGACATCCTTGACGGCTTTCGGGTCGTGGCAGCTGATGCAGTTCACGCCTTTCTGGGCGTGAACGCTCATGAAGTGCTGATCGGCCTTTTCCTGATAAGCCTGCTGAGCCAGATCGCGTTTCTGTTCTTTGCTTAGGTTGGGCTTGGCGTCTTTAGCGATGCCGAGAGAGGCCATAAATTCCGGTTTTTCCGGGATGCTGATCTGATCGGCGGTGAAGGAGGCTGCCTGGGCGGCGGCTGAAAAAGCGACAGCGGCCAGACAGGAAAGTGTTATAGCGGTTAGTTTGGTATACATGGTATTTTGCACCTATGATTCGGCGATTCTTTTCAGAATTGCCGCTTGTCATTGTCTAGAGCATTTCTGATTCACCCGAATCCATTTCTTCGGCCAGGAAGTCCGCGTAGTCGTCCTCCAGATACTTAGAGGAGTACAGATAGACGGAGCCGGCTGAAGTCACGGAGACGCGAATATCCTTTGCGTTTTCGTCCTTTCCGAATCGATCCAGGGCGTCCTGGATGACCTGCGGATCAAGATTGAACGGCGCAAATTCGAAGGAGAAGATTCCGATCGGGCGCGGGTAAAGACGCGAGCACTCTCGAACCGTGTCGAGCATCAGCTCATACGGATTGTTTTCCGCGGCAAGCAGCCGCGCGTATGAGGATGAAAGAAGCGGTTCAAAGTGGTAATAGCGCTTTGCGTCCCAGCTTTCGAGCGTTTCCAGTCCGTGTCTGCCGTCTAAGGCGGCCGAGAGGACTTTCTCGAAATATTCCGGCGTGATTTCTCTTGCAGGCTTTGCCTCGTTCTGCTCTTCCCTGAGCTGACTGACGCTGAGCTCTCCGTTGAAAAGAGAGCGGAACATCTGTCGTCTTGAAAGCAGTCTGCGGCGTTCCTTTCCTTCGGGACTGTCATCGGCGCAGCTTCTGAGCTCCTGCTCTTTCGCGGGTATTGCGTCCAGTTCCGAGCGTACTTTCTGCAGAGAGAGTGGCGCGCTTTCAGAAGCCTTGGAGATGAATTCATTCATCAGGTCTTCATGAGTGACGAGCTTTACCTCTCGGCTGTGTTCGGAGACCAGATCTACGAGAAGAACAATATCGGACTTCAGCAGGAGTTCTTCGTTGTCGGTGATTGCGTCGGGATGATTCATGTCTGCTGCTCTACTTTCCAGGCATTAAGCCTTCTTTTTCCATTACAGGGATGACAAATTCAAGGTTGAGGTCCTTGTACGCTTTGGCGGTCGGCGCGCCGGTGGGCACATCCCAATCGATCTGCTTGAAGAAGATGTCAAAGCTTTTTTCAATGTCATCGCGGTCCATGCGGATGGTTCCCTTGGTGAACGCCGGGCGATCCTTCGGGTCGGTGAAAATCCATTCCGGATAGAAGTCGTGTTTCTTACGCTGGTTCATTTCCTTCATTTCGCGCATGGTGTAGGCGCGGTGCAGAGTGAAGGCTCGGAAGCCGGCGTTGTCGAGTTCCTGAGCGGTATGGTTCATACCGGTGAGCGCGCGGAAGACCTTGCCTTCCATGTCATCGTCGCCGATGTAGTTTTCCGACTTGTTCGGAGAGACCACCCAAGGCGCCATCCAGGAGCAGAGACCGAGCATATCGTGCAGTTCTTTGCGACAGATGATCCAGCGCAGGCGTCTCATCTTGGCTTCGTTGGTCGGGGTGTAGTTGCCGACTGCGTCCACCGCGTCGCCGCTGCCCCAGAAGCGTTCCGCGATCTGTTTCTGAACGCCGATCGGCAGGCCGCTGCGAGTGAAGTTGACGGTTCCGTGGCACATCGGGTCACGGTTATAGAGGCAGTTCAGAACAGTACCGACCTGACCGTCGTCTTCGTTGGCGTGATGCTTCGGATGACCGAGGCCCCAGTAGTTAGTGGACTTGTCATTGCGCCAGACGTCTTCGGAGATGCCGAAGTGCTTCAGCATATAAGGCGTGCTTTCGCCGAGCCAGTAGCCGAGTTCGCCCTGGCGGTAGGCGATGCGGGTGAACAAATCGATAAGGAAGGAAGCGTCGCAGTCTTCGATCTTTTGCCAGGGGATGGCTTTGTATTCGTCTTCGGGCAGGATCTTCTTCCAGGTTCCGTCCACATAGAGCTTCTTGAAATCGCGGTGCAGCTGACCGTAGTTGCACCAGACGCCCAGATCGTCCATGGTCTGAATGCCGACCATACTGGCCTGACGGGCTGCCGGCAGATCGCGCTTAGCGGCAATCTTCGGGAAAATCACGCGGCCGAAGTAGAGCGACATACAAGTCTGTTCGGTCATCTTGTTGATGTGGTAGCGGGCTGCGGCCTCGTCGTCCTCTACGATGGCGTAGCAGCGAAGCGGACAGGCGTAGCAGCCGTTGTTTCTGACTTTGATCTTGAGGCCCTGGGGTTTGCCAAGGAAGAACTGACTTGCGCACCAGCGATAGGAGATTCGATTCGGGCTTCGCATATCAAAGGGAAGCGTGATCGGCGGATTCGCTTTCTGCCAGACGTTTCCGGGCATACCGTTCCAGCGGCTTCCGGGTGAGAAGAATTCGAACATCGGATGCGGCGCCGAAGGCACGACGTGCTGGTTAAGTGAGCCGAAGAGTTCGATATTGCGTTCCGTGATCTTCTGCCATTCTTTGGGGTCGGCGTGGATATGGATCGGGTTGTCGCCGTAGACCACAACGGCCTTGAGCTTTTTGCCGCCGAAGATGGAGCCGATGCCGCCGGCCGAATGCTGACGGGCGCTGATCAGTACCGACATCGGGACGAGATTCTCGCCCGCTTGTCCGATACAGGCGACGGAAGCCTGAGGAGAGGTTTGATTGGCAAGCGTTGTCTGAGTGCGTCGTGTGCCTTGTCCCCAAACGCAGGAGGCGTCTCTCAGTTCCGCGCTGTCGTTATTGATGTAGAGATAAACCGGTTTAGCGGATTTGCCTTCGATGATGATGAAGTCGTAGCCGGCAAGTTTCATTTTCGCGGCGAGGTCTCCGCCGACGTGGGCACTGGCGATCATCGGCATCGGATAAATCGTCGGGTAAATCGTCGTGATGGAAGTGCGGCTTGAGCAAAGCGCGCCGCTTCCGGAAAACGGTCCCGGGGCGATAACGATTTTGTTGGCTTCATCCTGCGGCTGTGTAGAGGGCGGTACTTCATCCCAGAAAACGCGGTAGCCGAGCGCGGTACCGCCGATTTCATCCTTAAAGCGCGGGAAAGTCGGCTCTTTGGTGATTTGACCGGTTGTTAGGTTTACGCGCAGGCCCTGACCGGTATAGCCGTATCTTTTTTGAGTGTTATCCATTTCAGTTCCTTCGATGTTGTTTAGCCGTGACAGACAGAGCACTGGTTAGCGTTTTCTTCAGGCAGATAGCCGTGGGTTGCTCTTCTTGCGGGTTCGCCTGAACGGTCTTTCCAGGGCAGGTAGACAAGGGCGGAGGCCGGGCATGCTTTCACGCATTTCGGTTCGCCGTCGCAGAGGAAGCACTTACTGGCTTTTTGTTTTTCACGATCGAAGGACATCATGTCCCAGGGGCAGGCTTTCTGGCAGAGGCCGCAGCCGACGCACAGATCTTCTTCGACATAACGGGCGCCGGTTTTCGGATCGACTCTGATAGCGCCCTGCGGACAGGCGTTGGCGCAGGGAACCGGATGGGCGCACTGTCTGCAGGTATCCTGCGTGACAGTGGAGTCGCCCCAGATGCCCTGAGTCGGTCTCATGCCCTGGTTGCCCGATCCGTACCACATATTGCGTCCGATGCGGATGCGGGCGAGAACCGGGTCGTTCTTGCCGTCGTTGTATTCGGTGCAGGCAATTTCACAGCGCTGACAGTTCACGCAGAGAGAAGGATCACCGAGGATGATGCCCTTCGGGGTCTGCAGAATGATGTAGGGCTGCGCTCCGGTTTGAGCCTGTGCCTGGCCAAGAGCCGCGAATGCGGCGGTCACGGTGGCGGCTTCAAGGAAGCCTCTTCGGGTAATGTCGCGGGGTAAATCCACCTTAGACATTAGTTCTTTAAGGTCAAACATAATGAGGATATCTCCTGTTGGAGTAGAGATCCGGACGAGAACAGACCGCAGTCTGCCGCAGCAGCGGCGCGAGCTGTTTAATTAAATCCGGAGAGAGGAAGCGGCGAATTAAAGTGCGAGCAGAGACCAGCCGTCGCTGCCGACGGGCTTGATAGTCCAGCGAGTACGGAGAAGGATGAGATGAGCGGAGAAGAAGACGGCGCGGACGAAATCGGATTTTGTCCGTTCCGTCGTCGAGTGACCGGTCGTAGGATGGTTTTTCATTATTTCTCCGCAACTTTATGCAGTTGCCGCATTGAGGTTATGGTCATACAAATGGATTAATTTGTACGACTCACGATCATTCTAACAATTTGTAATAATTAAAAACAAGCAGTCTCAGGTAAATTTTTCTTTCTTTGATAAAAATTATATTAACTAATTGAATAAGAATAAATAAATATTTTAATAGGCTGATTTTTAATGATCTTTTAGACGGAAATTTGGGGTGTAAAAATGTACGGAACTAACAATTAATGGATTGGTGCTCGTCTTCTCTCACAAGGAGTTTTAGTGTGAATTGTCATTTTTTATTTAGATGGTTTTCAATAATTCGGTACGGAGCATAGAAGGACTTTTAAGTCAGCCTTAGAATCGTGTTTAAGATTTGTTTGCTGGAATAGTCTCCGACAGACTCAGTTTTTTATTTCTTCTTTCAAACATCATGTCCGGTTATTTCATTCTCTATCCATCGGCGCTCCCGAAAGATTTTCTGCCGCCGAAGAAGACCTCGGTGCCGCTTTCCGATGCGCTTGGGCTTGAGCTGACAGAAGATATTTTTGCCTCTGAAAATATTCCGCCCTACAGCGTTTCGCTTCGCGACGGCTGGGCGGTTAGCAGCGGGTGCCTGGCTGTTCTTCATGAAGAGGCCGCTGTTGTGAACGGAGACGATCCTTTGCGTCTTGGCGAGCAGGCCTGTCGATGGATTAACACGGGCGGCTATCTGCCGATCGGCGCCGACGCGGTGTACAGCTCGGAATCAGGCGCAAAGCCTGAGAGCGGCAAATGCGTATACCCCGGCGAAAACGTTTTGGAGGCGGGAAGCGAATGGAAAAAAGGCGACTGTCTGCTGCGTGCCTCATCGATTATCGGCGCAAGCGAAAGCGCGCTTTTGATTGAGGCGGGTGTGCAGCGGGTGCCGGTGTATGCGCGGCCGTCCGTGGCGATTTTGGCGACCGGCCACGAAATTGTGGAAAACGGTTTTTCTCCGGAATCGGTTCGACATTCTAGTAATGCTCATTACCTGCAGCAGCTGTTCTGCGGACTCGGTCTGACGGATGTGAGTCTGTTTTTCGCGCCGGATAATGCGGTCACGATCGCAGATCGGATCTCTTTGCTCAAAGACACCTATCGGCTGATTGTCACTGTGGGCGGCACAGGAACCGGAAGAAGCGATATGCTTCGGAAGGCGATTATCAAAGCGGGAGGGACTCCGATAGATGACGGTGCCGCGCTCTGCTCTTCCCTTCCGTTCGTCTGCGCAAGACTTGGAAAATCCTCGCTTCTGGGACTACCCGGAAATCCGCTCGGCTTTGCCGCGCTCTCTCAGCGCCTTGCTCTTCCTCTGGTATGGCAGGCGTTTCGTACCGACCCTTATCCCAGACGGTTTGTCTCTGTCGTTATGGGGTTTGACGCCGAGGCAAAGGCAGGCGATATCTGCGTGCAGCTTGCGCCGCACGGCGCGGATCTCATTGCGCTGCCCATTCAAAAGGCGACAGGGCGCAGCTGCGTTTTTCGGGACATGCGGGCTTTTATCCCGAATGCGGGAGGGCAGGCGCTGCCTGCGGGCGCACGCGTGCAGGCCGAGCTCTTCTTTAACGGTCTTTTGTTCTGAAAATTAGTGACAATATAGTTTTCTGAAAGCGTCGTGTTTTAAACTTCTTCGGACAAACGCCCAAAAATCCCTATGACACGATTAACCCGTTTATCTATCGCAGGACAAGCTCATTACGTTGTGCTTCGCAGCGTTAAAGACATATCGCTGATTCCGTCTGAGCAGGATATTGCCGCGCTTTTTCGGCTTTTTGGCTTTGCTTCTGAGCGCTGCTATGTGGACGTAAACGCCTACGCGCTCTTTACCGAACAGATTCATATGCTTCTGACGCCGCGTGAAAGCGGCGACGATCTCTCGCGATTCGTTCAGATGGTCAGCCGGCTCTACGGCAGATATTTCAATGACGCCTATTCGCGGGACGGAAAAATCTGGCAGAGCCGATTCGAATCCGCGGTACTTCAGGGCGAGGGACGCCTCCTCAAGGCCGTCGTATACATGGAGTGGCTGCCCTTTATTCTGGGTTTTGGAGAACCGCAGTTTTACCATTGGTCGAGTTACTCGCACCACAGCGGCTATCGCAGCGATATCTTCATGATGCCTGTCAGAGAATATTGGCAGCTGGGCAATACGCCTTTTGAACGGCAAAAAAAATATCGGGATATTTTTGAACAGGGACCGGATAAGGCATTTGGTGAGCAGCTGCTTGCGGCGGTGAAGCGAGGCTGGCCGGTCGCTGACAGCGACTTTCTGGATTACTGCGACATCCCCGCTGAAAGGCGCGCGCCCCTCAGAGGCAAGGGAAGACCTAAGAAGACACCATCTGCACATTTATCTGACACTAATTAAATTTTAGGTAAGAAATTTATTTTCTTAATTAGTGTCAGTTTAGAAAAAATATTCCATTTTGTTCGGCTATTTCGCTTTATAAATATCTTCAGTCACTTCATTTTTATAAATTAAATCCTACTGGAGATGTTATGAGCGAGCTTTCTCGAGCAAGAGAAAAAGCTTCAGAACTCGGCCTTTATGATCCGGCATATGAACATGATGCCTGCGGCCTGGGTTTTGTGGCGAGCGTAAAAGGGCTGCCCAGCCACGAAATCGTGCAGCAGGGGTTGCAGATCCTGAAGAATTTAGATCATCGCGGCGCGGTTGGCGCCGATCCGCTCTGCGGCGACGGAGCGGGCATTATGGTGCAGGTTCCGGACGAATTCTTCCGCGCCGAAATGGCAAAACAAAATGTCAGCCTCCCGCCGCCCGGCGACTACGGCGTCGGCATGGTATTCCTGCCGCGAGAACATGCTTCAAGGCGAGCATGCGAACAGGAGCTGGAAAGAACCATTAAAGCCGAAGGCCAGATCCTTCTCGGCTGGCGCGATGTTCCCGTAGACAATAATATCAAAATGTCGGAAACCGTCAGAAAAACGGCTCCGGTGATTCGTCAGGTATTTATCGGACGAGGCCCTGACGTCATGGTTCCGAACGCGCTCGAGAGAAAGCTCTATGTGATCCGCAAATACGCGGGTCATAAGATTCAGGCTCTGAAACTCAAGCACGGCAAGGAATTTTACGTGCCGTCCATGTCCACCAAAACTCTGGTTTACAAAGGTCTGCTGTTAGCCGATCAGGTTGGTGCTTATTACAAGGATTTGTCGGACCCGCGCTTTGTCAGCGCGATCGCGCTCGTTCATCAGAGATTTTCAACCAATACGTTCCCGAGCTGGGAACTTGCGCATCCCTATCGCATGGTGGCGCATAACGGTGAAATTAATACGGTTAAAGGAAACTTTAATTGGCTCAGAGCCAGAGAACGCGCGGTGGAAACCGCGGTGCTCGGTGACGATGTCAGAAAACTTCTTCCGATTATTTACGAGGGTCAGAGCGACACTGCCTGCCTGGACAATATGCTCGAACTGCTGGTGATGAGCGGCTATCCGCTGGCCCAGGCCGTCATGCTGGTGATTCCGGAAGCGTGGGAGCAGGCTAAAGAGTCGATGGATCCGTCTCAGCGCGCCTTCTATGAGTATTACGCGGCAATGCTTGAACCTTGGGACGGTCCGGCTGCTATCGGGTTTACCGACGGTGTTCGAATCGGCGCGACGCTTGACAGAAACGGACTGCGTCCTGCCCGATATATTCTGACCAACGACGATATCGTGATTCTGGCTTCCGAGAGCGGCACGCTGCCGGTCCCGCAGAGCCGTATCAAAAAGAAATGGCGCCTGCAGCCCGGAAAAATGCTGCTGATTGATACAGAACAGGGCAGAATTATTCCGGACGAAGAAATCAAACGGACATTGGCGCTCGGCAATCCCTATAAGGAATGGACTAAGAGACTGAACGTGCATCTCTCGGACATCTCGGTTCCGCCGCTCACGCAGAGCGATAATCCGGTTCCGCTTTTAAGACGTCAGCAGGCCTTCGGTTATGGTGAGGACGACATCAAGTTTATTCTTCGTCCGATGGCTGAAAAAGCGACCGAGGCCGTGGGGTCTATGGGCAACGATACGCCTTTGGCGATGCTTTCTCATCGAGCTAAACCGTTCTATCAGTACTTCCGTCAGCTCTTTGCGCAGGTGACCAATCCGCCGATCGACCCCATTCGAGAGCAGCTCGTGATGTCGCTCGTCTCCTTTGTCGGCCCGCGCCCCAACTTGCTGGACATTAATAACGTCAACCCGCCGCTTCGTCTTGAGCTCTCGCAGCCGATCCTCGGATTCGAAGAGATGGCCAAGATGCGCAGTATCGAAAGGTACACGGATGAGAAATTCCGCTCTTACGAGATCGACATCACGTACCGCGCCGAATGGGGGGAAGAAGGCGTTGAGGCTCGTCTTGCCTCGCTGTGCGCCCGTGCGGTGGATGCGATCAAGGACGGCTACAACATTCTTATTCTGACCGACCGCAAAATGAGTAAAGAGCGTGTCGCGATTCCCGCGCCGCTTGCCATCAGCGCGATTCATCAGCATCTGATCGCCAACGGCCTGCGTACCAACGCGGGCATTATCGTAGAAACCGGAAGCGCTCTGCAGACGCACCATATGGCGGTTCTTGCAGCCTACGGCGCTGAGGCGATCCATCCGTATCTGGCGCTCGAAACCATCAAGGAACTCTATCGTGACGGACGTCATGAAGGGCTTGATGTGGAAACCGCGTCCAGAAACTACATCACCGCGATCGGCAAGTCCTTCAAGAAGGTGATGAGTAAGATGGGCATCTCCACTTATATGAGTTACCGCGGTGCTCAGATTTTTGAAGCGCTCGGCCTGAAAAAGGAATTTGTGGACCGCTATTTCCAGGTACCAGCTGCAAAGTCGGCGGATTGGACATCTTTGACGTCATGCGCGAAGCGATCGAGCAGCACCGTGCAGCCTTTGACGAAGAAAATCATCGGCAGAAGCTTCTGCCCACACTTGGCGAGTACCAGTGGAGAGCCAGAGGCGAAGAGCATATGTGGACGCCGGAGGCGATCTCCAAGCTACAGCATGCGACGCGCGGAAATTCTTACCAGACTTATAAGGAATATGCGGAGATCATCAATGATCAGAGCGAGCGTCAGATGACGCTGCGCGGACTGATGGAGTTCGCGGTGGATCCGACAAAAGCGATTCCGCTTGAAGAAGTGGAGCCCGCAAAGGAAATCGTCAAGCGCTTTGCGACCGGTGCGATGTCGCTCGGCTCGATTTCAGCTGAAGCGCACGCGGTTCTTGCTGTCGCAATGAACCGTATCGGTGGAAAGAGCAATACCGGCGAGGGCGGAGAAGATCCGAAACGCTATCGTGAAGAAAAGCGTCTCGGTCACTCTCCGATCAAAGCGGGCGATACGCTCAAAGACATTCTCGGCAGCGACCGTATTGTCGCGGACGTCGCGCTTGAGGCGGGCGACTCTCTGCGCTCCAAGATTAAGCAGGTCGCCAGCGGACGCTTCGGTGTGACAGAAGAGTACCTCGCGAGTGCCGATCAGATCCAGATTAAGATGGCTCAGGGCGCTAAACCCGGTGAAGGCGGCCAGCTGCCGGGCCATAAAGTGAGTGAGTACATCGCTCAGCTGCGTTACTCGATCCCTGGCGTCGGTCTGATTTCGCCTCCGCCGCATCACGACATTTACTCCATTGAGGACTTGGCTCAGCTTATTCGCGACCTAAAGATGTCCAATGACAAAGCCGACATCAGCGTGAAGCTCGTGAGTGAACAGGGTGTAGGCACGGTGGCAGCCGGTGTTGCCAAGGCAAAAGCGGATCATATTGTGATCGCGGGCCACGACGGCGGTACAGGCGCCTCTCCGCTTTCTTCAATCAAGTTTGCGGGTACACCTTGGGAGCAGGGGCTTTCGGAAACGCAGCAGACTCTTGTGATCAACAGTCTCAGAGACCGAGTTCGCGTCCAGGTGGACGGTCAGATTAAGACCGGCCGAGATGTTGTGGTCGGCGCGCTCCTTGGCGCGGACGAGTTCGGGTTTGCCACGGCACCGCTCGTTGTCGAAGGCTGCCTCATGATGCGCAAGTGCCATCTGAACACCTGCCCGGTGGGCATTGCCACACAGGATCCGGAACTGCGCAAACGCTTTAAAGGCGAACCCAAGCATGTGGTCAACTACTTCTTCTTTGTCGCTGAAGAAGTTCGTGAAATCATGGCGAGCCTCGGATTCAGAAAATTTGAAGACATGGTGGGCCGTACCGATCTGCTCCGGCAGAAGAAAATGCACCTGGCCAAGTGCGGCTATGTTGATCTTTCCCGTGTGCTTTATATGCCGGAGACAGAATCCGCTGAGCTTCGCCGCAACAGCACTGTGCAGAACCATGCGCTGGAAAAAGAGCTCGATTACCAGCTTCTCGATCTCTGCCGCAGCGCGATCGAAAAGGGAGAGTCGGTCAGTTTCCTTTCTCCGATCAAGAACATCCATCGTACGGTCGGTACCAAGATTTCTTCGGAAATCGTTCGCCGCTGGGGCGCTCAGGGACTCAAGGACGATACGCTGCATATTCAGCTGACCGGCACAGCCGGACAGTCCTTCGGCGCGTTCCTGGTGAACGGCGTCACTTTGGATCTGATTGGCGAGGCCAATGACTATGTGGGCAAAGGTCTTTCCGGCGGCCGCATCATTGTGCGCTGTCCGACGGATTTCAGAGGCCGAGGCGACGAAAACATCATTGCAGGCAATACCGTACTTTACGGCGCGACAAGCGGTGAGGCCTTCTTTAACGGCGTCACCGGCGAGCGTTTTGCGGTTCGTCTGTCCGGAGCGAGTGTTGTTGCCGAAGGCTGCGGAGACCACGGCTGCGAATACATGACCGGAGGTACTGCGGTGGTTCTCGGCTCTGTCGGCCGTAATTTCGGCGCCGGCATGTCAGGCGGTATCGCCTTTGTCTATGACGAGGACGGAACGTTTGCCGGACGATGCAACCGAGAAGGCGTTGAACTCGAATCAGTGCCTGAGGATAGAGAGCAGGCCGCGGCCGGTGACCATGCGTCATGGCATCTGGGACGCACCGACGAGAGTCTGCTCAAAGAGCTGGTGGAAAAACATTTCCGCTACACCGGAAGTCTGCGCGCAAGAGAACTGCTCGACGATTGGCCGCACGCTCTGAAGAAATTTGTGAAGGTCTTCCCGAAAGAATATAAGCAGGCGCTCCTTAAGGGACTGACACGCACCGCCGGAGAACAGTAATGGGAAAAATTACAGGATTTATGGAATTTGAACGTCTTGAGCAGGCGCATGAGCCGGTCAAGCAGCGCAAGACGCATTTTCGCGAATTTATTACGCCGCTGAATCCTCAGCAGGCGAAAAAACAGGCAGCCCGCTGCATGGACTGCGGAACACCCTTCTGCACATTCAGCTGTCCGCTGAATAATGTCGCGCCGGAATTTAACGATTTGATCTACAACGAGAAGTGGGAAGAGGCCTACCGCGTTTTAGCCGCTACCAACAACTTCCCGGAATTCACGTCCCGCATCTGTCCCGCACTTTGCGAAAACGGCTGTGTGATGAATTACACCAATGTCGCGATGGGTGTGAAGTCGATTGAGCGCGCCATTATTACCAATGCGTGGAATCAGGGCTGGGTTAAACCGGAACCGGCAGCCGGCAGCCGCGAAAAGTCCGTCGCGGTGATCGGCAGCGGCCCTGCGGGGCTCGCCTGCGCTCAGCAGCTGGCACGAAAAGGATATGCCGTCACGGTGTTCGAAAAGAACAAACGCCCGGGCGGACTCCTGCGCTACGGCATTCCGGATTTCAAGCTGGATAAGAGCCTGATCGATCGTCGTATCGCGCAAATGGAAGCCGAAGGCGTGCGCTTTAACTGCGGAACCTCAATCGGCATCAAGGAGCACCCGGACGGTGTTTGGTCGGATGCAGAGCGCGTGATCGACCCGCAGGAGCTGCTACGCGACTTCTCCGCGGTGGTTCTTGCGATCGGTTCTGAAACGCCCCGCGATTTGAAGGTAGCCGGGCGCGAACTCAAGGGCGTTCACTTCGCGATGGAGTATCTGCCGTCTCAGAACAAAATTAATGCGGACGAGGCCGCGCACAAAGAGATTTCGGCTCAGGACAAAAAAGTGCTGATCATCGGCGGCGGCGATACTGGCAGCGACTGCTTAGGTACCGCGATTCGTCAGGGTGCTTCTAAAGTTCTGCAGATCGATCTGGGGCCGAAGCCTCCGGAAACTTACGATAAGTCTTCCGTCTGGCCCAATTGGCCTAATGTGTATCGTGTCTCCACTTCCCAGGAAGAAGGCGGAGAGCGTGCTTATGCGATCAGCACAACGGAATTTATCTCCAATAAGAAAGGCTCGGTAAAGGGCGTGAAAGCCGTACGCCTTGAGTGGACATCGGATCCGATCACCGGACGCCGCATGAAAAAAGAAATTCCGGGAAGCGAGTTCGAGATTGAGGCGGACTTGGTTCTTCTCGCGATGGGTTTTGTGCAGCCGAGCGAGCCGGTGCTGAAGGCGTTTGGCGTGCAGACCGATATTCGCGGCAACGCGAAAGCGGCTTATGAAGGAGTCGACGCGTTTAAGACAAATGTGCCGAAAGTCTTTGCCGCGGGCGACTGCCGCCGCGGACAGAGCCTGGTTGTCAGGGCTTTGGCAGAAGGCCGCCGCTGCGCCGAAGCTGTCGACAAATACTTGAAGGAGGAAGATAATCTCTAAGTTTTTTAACTGAGATCAGACCAATGCTGAGAATTTACCGCCTGCCGATTACTGTGACTGAGGACTGCATCGATGTGCTCGGTCACACGAACAACAAAGAGTATCTTCGCTGGATGGAAGAGGCGGCGATTTCTCATTCGGACGCGCTCGGCTGGAATATGGAACGCTACCTGAAGCTGGGCGCGGCCTTCGCAGCAACGGTTCATAAAATTCACTATCTTCGTCCGACGCATGTGGGCGACGAGCTCATCATGAATACATGGGTCGAGACCCTTGAAAAGACAATCAGCCGCCGTGCCTTTTATCTGACACGCGGCGGCAAAGTCTGCATGAACGGGACAACGGAATGGACTTTTATTAATTTGAAGACCGGCCGGGCCGAAGAAATCCCTCCGGAGGTTGCCGAGGCATTCCCAATTGTTCCGAAAGGAGACCCCTTATTGAGGGAAAACGGTATTCGATGGCTGGAAATCCCTTAAATTCTGAACGCCCGGCCGCTGTGGCATAATCAATTATTTAATGGGAACTTATCCCAGGCCGGGTTTTATTTATATGGGAAGCAGCGATTACATTGTCGAAATAAAGGATATGAGTTTTGCCTACGACACGGGCAGACTCATTCTAGACGACGTAAGCCTGAATTTCCGCAGAGGACAGGTAATCGCCATTATGGGCGGATCGGGTATGGGCAAAACCACACTGCTCAAGCTGATCGGCGGCCTTCTTTCCCCGGATAAAGGCTCCGTGACGATTAACGGACAAAAGCTGGATCCGAAGAACCTTCAGTCGCTTTACCGCATCAGACGAAAAATGGGCATGCTGTTTCAGTTCGGCGCCCTTTTTACCGATATGACGGTTTTTGAGAATGTGGCTTTTCCGCTACGCGAGCACACGGATCTTCCGGAAGAGTTAATTCGGGATTTGGTGCTTCTGAAACTCGACGCGGTGGGATTGAGAGGCGCAGCTCCTCTGTACCCGTCAGAGATTTCCGGCGGCATGAGCCGCAGAGTGGCGCTTGCGCGCACCGTTGCGCTGGACCCGGACCTGATTATGTATGACGAGCCGTTTGCGGGCCTTGACCCGATTTCGATGGGCGTGACCGCGCAGCTGATTCGAAATCTTAACGATGTGCTCGGCTCAACGAGTGTCATCGTGACGCACGATGTGCAGGAAACATTCACCATTGCCGATTACGTTTATATGGTGTCGAGCGGCAAGATCGCGGCACAGGGGACTCCGGATGAACTTCGCCAAAGCAAGGACCCGTTTGTGGTTCAGTTTGTGAACGGACTGCCTGACGGTCCTGTGAAGTTCCAATATCCGGCGCCGTCTCTAAATGAAGAACTTGGAATCAAACCATGAATGTCTATGAATTAATCAGCGCGCTTGGCGCATGGTTCCTTGACGTCGTTCGCTCGCTCGGAGCGTTCGGACGGTTCTTCTGCCGGCTTTGCCTGAATTTAGGACCTTCGTTTACGCGATTTCAGGCGACGATCAAGCAGCTCTTTTTTGTCGGCAACTACTCTTTAGTCATTATCCTTGTCAGCGGACTTTTTGTCGGCTTTGTGCTTGGCCTGCAGGGCGACTATGTGCTTTCGAGCTACGGCAGCGAGCAGGCGCTCGGCGTTCTGGTGGCGCTGTCTCTTTTGCGCGAGCTCGGTCCGGTCATAACCGCGCTTTTGTTTGCGGGTCGGGCCGGTACGTCGCTCACTGCGGAAATCGGTCTGATGAACGCCGGAGAGCAGCTCTCCGCGCTCGAGATGATGGGTGTTGATCCAGTTCGCCGAATCCTCGGACCGAGATTCTTGGCCTGCGTGATCGCGATGCCGATTCTTGCGACGCTTTTCTCAGCGGTCGGTATTTTCGGCGGCTGGGTGGTCGCCGTCCCGATGATCGGACTGGATACCGGCGCTTTCTGGGCGCAGATGCAGTCCGGCGTCGAAGTGGTACAGGATATTGGAAACGGACTTCTGAAGGCCTTCTTCTTCGGAATTGCCGTCGGCGCAATCGCGCTCTATCAGGGCTATACGGCTCGTTCGACGCCTGAAGGCGTCTCTAATGCGACGACTAAGACCGTCGTGGTTTCATCACTTGTTGTTTTAGGGTTGGATTTCATTCTGACCGCCATTATGTTTACGAACGGTTAGGAAGGAAAACAGTCATGGGAAATAATAATTCGAGAACTAATTTTTTCGTCGGCTTGTTCGTGCTGGCCGGTATCATCGCGCTGCTTTTTCTGGCTCTTAAAGCCGCGAATCTGAGTACTGTCGGCTCCTCAGGCAATTACGAAGTGTCGGCTTACTTTGACAACATCGGCGGCCTGAAAGCGAGAGCTCCGGTTCGAAGCGCCGGAGTTTTAGTGGGCCGTGTGAAATCGATTACTTACGACAACGATACATTTCAGGCCAAAGTTGTTATGGCCTTGTCCGATAAATACAAATTCCCTGCTGACTCCTCCGTCAAAATTCTGACCGCCGGCCTGATCGGCGAGCAGTACATCGGCCTTCAGCCGGGCGGAGACGATAAGGACTTAAAGGACGGAAGCAGAATAGAATTTACCCAAAGCGCGATCGTTCTTGAGAACTTGATCAGCCAGTTCCTGTTTAACAAGGCCGAGGATAATAATTTCGAAGGCGGAAATAAATAATTTAGAGAATCCCCATGAAAAAAAAGCTTTTAACTTTAGCGGCGGCCGCATCAATTGCGCTCCTTTCCGGCTGCGCTTCTGTTCCTAATGACTCCGGCAAGAATCCTGCGGACCCTTGGGAGTCGTTCAATCGTCAGACATTCGCATTCAATCAGGGACTGGATTTCATTCTGTTCCGTCCGATTGCCAAAGGCTACGAATTTGTGACGCCCAAACCCGTTAGAGAAGGCGTGACACGCGTTTTTAAGAATACGATGGAACCCGCTAACGCGGTTAATAATATCCTGCAGGGCAAAGTAGAAGACGGTATTCTTTCTCTGTTCCGTCTCATGATTAACTCGACCGTCGGCGTGGTCGGTATCTTTGATGTTGCCAAGCAGGTCGATATTCCTCGAATGGAGGAAGACTTCGGACAGACGCTTGCTGTCTGGGGCGTACCTTCAGGCCCGTACTTTGTTATTCCGGTTCTCGGCCCGTCAACGGTTCGTGACACAGCCGGACTGGTTCCGGAACTGTTCCTCGACCCCAATACCTATGTGGGCGAAGCTTGGTTCACATGGCCGTGGTGGGGCGCGAAGTTCATCAACGCCCGCGCAAATCTGCTGCCTGTGACCGACATGCTCGACAACACGGTCGACCCGTATGTGGCAACCCGAAATGCGTACCTGCAGCAGCGTCAAAGCGCGCTTCAGGACGGAGACGGTCCTGCTATGATTCAGGAGCCGACGCTGAACCCGTTCGATGACGAACCAAGTGCAGATGCGGCTAAAAAGGAGAACTCTCAATGAAAAAAATTCTGAATCTCATCTGCTCGGCTGCTGCCGCACTGATGATCAGCGGTACAGCGATGGCCGCTGATATGAACCTTCCGCCGGAGCAGCTGGTTGAGTCGGTTTCTGTTGAAGTTCTGGAACAGATCAAAAAGGATCCGGAACTGAGCAAAGCGGATCCGATGCATGTGAACCGTCTGGTGGACGAAAACATCCTGCCGTATACGGATTTTGAGACCATGACCCGCATGGCGGTCGGTCCGTCCTGGCGCAAAGCGACAGCCGAAGAAAGAAAAGAGATCATGACTTCTTTCCGCAAGCTGCTGACAAACGTCTATTCGGGAGCGCTGAAAGAGGCTTCCGGCTACAGCGTTAAGATGGGTACTGCTCAGAAGGGCGGGGACCCGCGTTTAGTGATCGTCCGTACTCAGCTTGTTTCCTCCTCACGCGATCCGATCAAGCTCGATTATCGTCTGATGGATAAGAACGGTCAGTGGAAAATTTTTGATGTGAATGTTGCCGGCGTCTGGCTCGTAGAAAACTATCGTTCACAGTTCGCGTCCGTGATCAGCAACTCCGGGATTAAGGGATTGATCGCGCAGCTCAATGAGCGAGCATCCAAGGTCGGAACAGGCAAATAAATGATTCTTTCCGAAACAGAAATTCGTTTTGAAAACGCCGGGACGGTTTTAAAGACCGGTCTTAGCGCGATTTCGAACGGCGATACCGTCATTGACATGAAGAATGTCCGCAGGGCAGACAGCTCGGCGGTCGCGGTTGTGCTCGACTGGATACGCAGCGCGCAGAAATCCGGTCAGCCGCTTCATGTGATCAACCGGCCGGGCTCATTTGACAAGCTCGTCAGGCTGTACGGTCTTAGCGGTATCGTTCGGATTGACTAAAAAATAAGCCCGGGAGCAGCCCGGGCTTTTTCTTGCGCTCAAATTACTGTTTTGCTTCTGCCGCGTCTTTCTGCAGCGTCTCTACGGCCTGCTGCTGACGAACTTTGTTCAGCTCGATCTGAGTCTGAACGTTAGAACGCTTAGCTTCAAGATCGAGTCGTTTGCTCTCGAGTTCGATCTGACGCATCTCATCCTGATACTGTTCGGCTTTCAGCTGTTTTGCCTTAGCTTCGGCCTCTGCGGCTTCCTGTTTGGCTTTTTTCTCGGCGGCGGCTTTGGCTCTGGCTTTTGCCTGACGGCTTTCAGCTGCGGCTTTTGCCTTAGCGGCCTGCTGAGACTGACGCGCCTTTTCGAGAGCGACGGCCTGCTCATTTGCCTGAATTTGCTGCTCTGCCGCTCGAATGTTATAGATCTGCTGGTCAGCAGGAGAGAGCGGAACGAGCGGTGTCACGGTTTCCGTAATCTGAGCGGAAGCGGCTCCGCTGAAAGCGAGCGCACATGCAAGCGAAAGTATGCTGAGTTTCATCTGAGGCTCCCCATAAGAGAATTATTTGCAGCCGTAAGGATTGTTCGGCTGGATTCGTGTGCTGGAGGGGCCGGTGGAAGTCATGATGGCCGGGCCGTATTTGAATTCGCACATCTTACCGACTTGAGCGGAGTTGAAAATACGTCCGTTCAGTTTGAATGTCAGCTGAACACCGTCAACAAGGGCGTTATCCGGAGAGGCCGCGCTGGAAGCGCCCGCACCGAGCGCCGCGCCTGCGATCGCGCCGATTGTTGTGCCTGAGGAGCCGTGGTGTGTTACCTGATTTCCGATGACAGCGCCCAAGATCCCGCCAAGTGCGGTGCCGACAAGCTGAGAAACCTGGCGGTCAGACTGATTGTTTACTGCGACGCGCGCAGGCTGAATCGCGATAATGTCAACGGTCTGAACCTGCTGGGCCTGATTGACTTGATTGCTGCCGTACACGTCGGAGCGATATATGTCTCCGCTCGTCTGGCAGCCGGAGAGGATAAGGGCGGATGCCGCGATGGCGGGCAGCAAGATTCTGACTTTTTTCATGATCCCTCTTTCATAAAGATTTTATTTACGACAAGGGAACATGATAAATGAACCCTTAATTAATTCTTCAGGCTAACGCCCCGCCTTGATCATGTGAATTGTTAAAGTGTTCGAATTTGTTATGCAGAATTCCTTTTAGATGTTTGAGTTAGAGCTAAAGGTTCGGTTCACTTCCTAGCTCTCAAGGGCAGTAGCTGCGACTCTATCGTCTAAAAATATTTAGTTTTGATTATCTCTATGAAGTTTCAATAGATTTTAATTGAACAGCTAATAATGGTAGACACTCATTGGGATATCTTCTGGATGAAGCGTTGTTTTATTCTTTATCAGATGACGAATGAAAAATAAGAATTAAGGGTTTCTATGGAGTCATTTGTTTGTTATATGAGTACTTTTTTTGGTACGTTAGTGGCATAATACTAACAGAATAAGGCTAAGGAACTCGAGGATAGAATGAAAGGCTTTTCTTTTGATAGTTTCTCGACTCACTTTATATATAGCTATCGATACATTAGTTCATATGGTTAAGGTCGTGGGCTAGCACCTAACCTCAATAAGTTTCTTAGAAAACATAAAGACGTTCGTTATATCTACCGTCATTGAAATTAGTTACCTCAAATTACAGGAAGCCAATTATGTTATGTAATTCTTTCTCAAGAATTGGTACTGTTCGAGTTGCATTACCAAAACGAAATACTAGGTCCTCCGAATCTTCTTTTTATAGATCGCCTTTGCGCAAAAGGGCTGTCACCTGCTCTGCGACATTGTGTAGTACAAAAAAAATCCGAGCTGGAATGAAGAAGGGTTATAGTTTTAGCAGAGGTGAGGGGGGGGGTGTTTTGATTATAGCAGCCTCTTTGCTCCCTTTTCTTTCAACACCGGCTATTTCGGCCGAGTTGACTGTAGATAAGCAGATAGAAGAATCCTCTGAAAGCTTTAGGGATTTAGAAAATCTGACAGGAACAATGTCATCGGGAAGTTTTTTCTATTGGAAGAAACCAGGTCAGCAAAATTTAGAATTTGATAATGTTAAGGCAATTGAGTGCACAAATCTAAAGAATACTGGCTCGGGATCAATCTTTAAGACAGTTTCATCGGGGAAAACGGAATCTCAAACTCAATTGATTTCTTTTAAAAATTTTGCTCCATCTATTTATTCTTCTTCTGGCGTGATATTTAGCGCTTCAGGAATTCAAGACTCTGTTATAAAAGTACACCAGATCGTCGAGGGGGATATGGGCGATTTAACAGTGCTTGGGAATACGTACACCGCTTCAATGACTTCCATAGTTAGCCCAAATCCACCTCAAATGGGCGTATTTAATGTAACTCAGGGAAGCGCTCAGTACATCAGAGGAAATATTAGATCAATTACCCCTAAAAATAATGGCAAAGGAACAGTTATCTTATTAAGAGGGGACAATACAAACAGCAATGCATATCCTTATCCTACAGAACAAGCTTTCCTGGGTGCGATTGGAGATGTCGGCGATGATGAACATAGGTTTTATCAAGGAATTGTAATGGTTAGACAGGGGGATCAGTACATAGAAAAAATGGGAACATTGTACGCGACCCTCTACGGGATCAGAACTTTTGAAACAGAAAACGGGAGCGATGAAAAACTAACCTCTCTTGGACTGCCAACGGGGCAATACATAAAGTCGATTGAAAAGATAGACCTGAAAAGTACTGATAGGAGGAATGCGTCGTACGGCATCTACAGTTGGACAGATAATGGAAATAAAGGTTCTGGACGCTCGTATGTAGGTATTCGAGGAAAGAAAAATACAGCGGGTGAATATGTAGGTATTGAGATCAACAACCCCAATCATCTGCAGCCTATTGCAGTACTTAACATGGGAGGAGTGCAAGAGGTAGAAGCACTAAACAGTGAAGGAGTATCCATAATAGCAAAAGGAAAACCTAAAACAGAAGCTGGGAAACCTGGTGTAGACTTGGCTTTAACAGCACGCATTCAAGGGCAAATTCACAACCACAGAGCGGACAGGTCTTCTATTCTTACAAAAACTAAGTTTATCGGTCCCTTCATAATAAACAATAGGGTTCTTGTGCAAGCTTCTGTTCATCAAGGGAGTTTGACGAACCCGAAACCGCCGTTAGAAAAAGGTGTTTCAGTCGTAGAATTCTCCTCAAATAGCTATGGAACGGGGAGTGTCTTCAATCCTGGCTCATACATTGAGGTTCAGGCAGGAACCAATAAGACAGCATTAGATGGAGATGTGAATCCGTACAATAACACTCGGTTGCTTTTAACAAACACTAAACTGACTTGGACTTATAACACCTATATTTCCAATCTCGGAGTATTGCGCAGTTCTCCTTTGGTTAATCCTTCGTTAAGCACATCCTATGCAACCTCTGCTTTCGAATTTAATACAGTTCACGTTTCGGATAGACATGTTAGTCCCGAAAACGAACCTAAAAAAGAGCTTGACCCTGTGAAACCTGATCCTGATAAACCAGACCCAGATACACCAGACTCAGAAGATAAAGAGCCAAGTAAAGATATATCCTTGATTACTCCGATTGCTCTGGCTAGCGGTAGCTCTTGGATTAATGCGTCTGCTGGAACTTCATCCATGAACAAGGCGAGTTCTTGGAGTGTCCTTGATAAGCGAGCCCTAACCGATATAACAGATCCAACGAATCCCGATTTGGTTAGCCCAGGCCCGACCGATCCTGATCCGGTTGATCCTGATATTGATAAGCCGGATCAACCGGATGAGCTACCCTATAAGTATCCTTATGGTAATGGTCCATACATGAATTACTGGGCAATAGGATCCACCGATAAGACTGCTCCATACTTTTATTTTGCAAAAATTGAAACTTCTGATGGTAAAGCCATTCAGTCAGATCGCTCTAATGCATCTTCTCTCGACTTCTACGTCAAACCTACGAATTTTTATCGAAACGGAACTAAGATTACAACCCTTTCCAGCTTAAATGCAGATAACCTCTGTGCAGGAGATAGTTGTGAAGGAGGCGACAGGGAAATTTCACCAGGTTGGAAAGGAGCCCGAAATGATAAACGACTGGCTGCTGCATTTTGGCTTCTTAGAAGTGCTGCCAATTCTATATATGCAAAGGAAGGTATAGAAAATGTTGGTTCTCAAAGCGATATTATGATTAAAGATGACTTTGAGGACGGTTACAACAAAGGGTTATCCAAAGGAACCAAATGGCACATCCTTAAAGATGCAGACGGTAATGAGTTAAAAGACGATAGTGGAAATCCCATTATTCGCCGCTGGGATCCAAACGATCCGGATGCTGAGTTTGCTAAAGCTGCCGGTTGGGTAGTTATTCCAGAAGGTGTTGTTAATCATGCTCTGAGAGCTCAATGGTATTTCGAAGATATCGAATTAGTGCAGGATTCTGCGAGTGATGTGCCCTCTAGCGTGATCGGAGAAGGCGCCAAATACAGAGGAGAAATTATTGATTTGGCTACTTGGTTCCCGCAGTATCCTTTGGAACCGGGTTTTACTCATCCTCTTCCCTTGTTTCCTGCTACACCAATTCCAAAGCCGAATCCACAGCCGACACCTACAATGAAGTCAATAGAGGCAGTTTCACTCAGTCATTATTTTACATGGCGACAAGAAATTGACACGCTTCATCAAAGATTAGGGGAGGTCAGAGATAATTATGAGCTGGAAGGTCTTTGGGCAAGAGGCTATGCCGGACGTAACCGAATTAATTCGAACGGCTACTATTTCAGAGATAATTACAAGGGGATTCAGATCGGTTTAGATCGGAATTATTACGAATATAAGGACTCATATCGTTGTCGTGAGAAAGATGGAGAAAATTTTCCGTGCAAGCGTGAAAAGAAACATGATTGGACTTACGGAACAGGTTTGTCATATACAGAAGGAGATCTGAAGCTCAGCAGAGGGGGAAACGCTGATAACTGGATGGCAAGCTGGTGGCTGTATGGTGTTAGAAAGTTTTCCAACGGTGGTTATCTAGATCTTGTAGGCAAAGTTAGTCGATTCTCCAACGAATTCTCGGCATGGAGCAGTGACTACTTATTGAATACGAAAGGCCGCGATAAAACTTGGGGCTATACACTAAGTGCAGA
Organism: Parasutterella muris; assembly: GCF_943193095.1. Taxonomy (NCBI): domain Bacteria; kingdom Pseudomonadati; phylum Pseudomonadota; class Betaproteobacteria; order Burkholderiales; family Sutterellaceae; genus Parasutterella; species Parasutterella muris. Next base: position 25,706 of record NZ_CALPCV010000031.1, read on the forward strand.
GTATGGCAATAAGCACTATCTTTTTGAGAATAAAGACTGGTATTTAGATCCTCAGCTGCAGATCGTCTACGGAAGGATCTTTGGTTCCAGCTTTAGAACCAATAATGATGTGAATGTTCATCACAACGCGGTTAACAGTTTAATCGGTCGGGCAGGTGTCGCTCTTGGGTATGAAGGGAAGAAGGGCTCAGCCTTTGTCAAGGTCGATGGCCTGCGAGAATTCAAAGGGAAACTGGTTACGACTTATAAGCTTGACGACGGTTCCTTCAATGCTTCCCGCTTTAATCTTAAAGAGACGTGGGGAGAGGTTTCCGCCGGAGGAACTTATACCTTCTCACGTAAGAAAGATAAGTTAGCTCACTTTTATGTGAAAAGAAGTTTTGCGTCTAAGCTGAAGACTGACTACAGAGTCGATATCGGATTTGAATACATTTTCTAAGGAGAGACCGCTCTTGCATAAAGTGTAGGGGCGGTCGAAATCTACCATGAGCAATAAATCAATAATATCAATACTGAGTATTATCATTTTTATCGGTCTATCTGGTTGTGCGTCTATTGCAGAAAAGGATATCCAGGAATTGGAGATTACAACGACACCGGAAAGCTGCTCGATTACGGTTACGGATAAAAACGGCGAAAACATCTATCAAGGAAAAACTCCTTTTAAGCAAACTCTCTCAAAAGCAGAGGGTTACTTTACAGGCCAAATCTATAACATTCATATAGAGAAAGGCGGATGTCGTCCTGCTGATTTGGTTGTTAAATCAAAAAATAATCTTTGGTACGTTTTCGGCAACACTGCAAATGCATTTATTCCGGGCTGGATTGGAGTAGATGCGAAAACACATGCGATGTATGAGCTTTCCTCTTCAAAGATTCATGTGAGACTCGTTTGCAGTGATGAAGACGGTTTCCCAGGCGTTGTCAAAAAAGAGGTGTTGGAGAAGTAAATGAAAAAAGCTGTTTGGTTGATGTCACTGCTGTTCTTGATCAGCGGATGCAGTGCAACGGTTGAAAAATCTGCCGTGGAAGAGCAGAAAGACGGTACATTTAAAATCGACTGTATCAAGGAAAATGAGTGGTCCGGTGCATTTTTGTCCTCTGAATTGATAAGAGAGGCGGAAGAGTTCTGCCTTAACAAAGGTAAAAAATTTGAAAGAGTAGAACTGAAAAGTGAAAATGATGGAAGATTCAACTATACGAATGTACACTTGACCTTTAGATGTAACTGAGCTTTCACAGTATATTCACCATCAAGGGGAAGGGAGCGATCACTTCTCCGTGCAGTGTTTGAGTGGACATAAACCTAAATTCTAACCTGAATTCCCAAAAACTAGATCATAAATATTACTAGTAGTTACACACAGTGCCCAAATTGCCCGTAAACCGAGCATTGGGCATTATTTTTAACTGATTTAATAGATTATAATTATATAATCTACCTGGAGGGATTCATATGCTTGCGAA
>NZ_CALPCV010000032.1:0-26667 GCF_943193095.1 Parasutterella muris
TTCTAAGAAGCACTGTTCCTGAGTTTTGCTATCCATATTTGTAGGGTGATTGGTTTCTTTCATAGGTTATAATTATCACCTATGAAGTTAAAGAAGTCCATCTATGCATTGCTCAAAAGGGGTATAAAATCAATTAGTTAAATTAAAGATGAGACTATTTGTAAAAATAGCTCCTAGAATTTTGGGAATTCAGGAAAAATGTCACAAATATGCCTTCCTGTTGTTAAAATCAGCCTATCGCGACACTTCGTCGTTTAACACAGAGGTCTTTATGAAATTACTTACCGCCGCTGCTATGGCCTTGGCTCTTGTCACAGGAAGCGTCAACGCCGCCGAACAGCTCAACGCATACTCAATCATGCCAGAGAAATACGCATCCAAGGTTTTCTCTGAATTTACTAAAGATACCGGCATCAAAGTCAACTTCATGAGATTCTCTTCCGGCGAGGCGCTGGCGCGACTCAACGCTGAGAAGAAAAATCCTCAGGTTGACGTCATGTTAGGCGGCCCGGCCGACACCTATGCGGCCGGTGTTAAGGAAGACATCTTCGAGCAGTATCGTCCGAAAGATTCCGACGCGATCCCCGCAAGTCTTCGTGACCCGCAGAACCATTGGACCGGTATCGGCATCATTCCGCTTTGTTTCCTGACAAACACCAAGTTCCTTGAAAAGAACAACATGAAGGCCCCTGAAACATGGAACGACCTGCTTGATCCGCATTACAAAAACAATCTTCAGATGGCTGATGCCCGTACCTCCGGAACAGCGACTGAACGCATCTATTCCCTCGTTAAAGTTATGGGCGAGGACCCTGCCTTTGCATATCAGAAGAAGCTGAATGGCAACATCCAGATGTATACAAAGAGCGGCGCGGGCGGTGCGATGCCGATCGCTACCGGCCAGTGTGCATCCGGCATCTTCTACATTGTTGACGCGCTTGACATCAAACAGCAGGGCTATCCCGTTGTAATCACCTATCCGAAGGACGGTGTTTCCTATGGTATCGAGGCAACAGGTATTGTCAAGAACGCCAAGAACATGGACGCCGCCAAAAAATTTGTTGACTGGGCAGCCAGTAAGAAATTCGCCGACTTTATCGTCGCCAACAAGATCAACTACGTTCCCACCCGTGCAGATGTTAAAACAGATAACCCTCTGCTTGATCTCTCCAAGATCAACATGAAAGACGTTGACGTTGCATGGAAGGGTGAAAAACGCAAGGAATACACAAATCGCTGGATCAATGAAGTGATCAAGTAATTTCCTTATTTTGCATTTAAATCGCTATTTGAAAATGTCAGTGCCGACAGCAAAGCTGATCGGCATCTGGCATGTCTGTTAGGCAGGGAATTATGCCTGTATCAGTTCCCTGATTTTTGGGAGTAATTTATGACGAGCGGCATTAAGCGGCAAAGAGACCCGGTGACCCTTCTCACCATATGTGTTCTTTGGCTCGCTATGGGTGTCTTTGTTTTGTATCCGGTCGTCCGTCTTTTGGCGATGACGTTTATCGTAGACGGGCACTTATCGTTTCAAAACCTCATGCCCTTTCTCGCAAGCTGGTATGACCGCCGAGCTATCGTCAACAGCATCATTCTGGCTACCGCTGTCGGTGTTGCGGGAACTGCGATCGGATTCATCTTTGCATTTGCTGTTACACGGCTTTCTCTGCCGCGCTGGCTGACCTTCTTTATTAGTGCGGTGACGCTGCTCCCTCTAATTTCTCCACCTTTTACTTCCAGTATTGCTTTAACACTTTGTCTTGGTCCGAACGGCATTATTCTTTCCGCGCTCGGGCTGGAAAACTTCAACTTCTTCGGTTTTTGGGGAACGTTCATTTCAGAAACGCTGACCTACTTCCCCATCGCATTTATGACGCTGACGACCATTCTTCAGCGTATCGATCCAAATTTAGAGGATGCCGCCTACTCACTCGGTTCCTCCCCGTTTAACGTTTTCCGAAGCGTAACATTCCCGCTGTCAGTTCCGGGTTTAGCAAACGCTTTCCTGCTGGTTTTCTCCTGCTCTCTTGCGGACTTTGCGACTCCGCTGGTTTTAGGCGGACACTCCTTCCCGGTTCTTCCGACGCAGGCTTATTTGCAGATTACCGGCATGTATGATTTCAACGGCGGTGCCGCGCTTTCCTTCCTTCTGCTCGTACCTGCTCTGATTGTTTACGCTCTTCAGAACTTCTGGGTCGGCCGAAAGAGCTTTGTGACCGTGAGCGGAAAAGCAGGCGGCCGAAGCTCTATCAAGGGACCGGGGACTTTGATTTCCGGTATCGTGATCGGCACTATCGCTTTTATTACCGCTTTTGTGATTTATCTCTACGCCATTATTTTTGTCGGCTCTGTCGTCAAGGTCTGGGGTGTAGACAACAGTTTCACTCTTGAGAATTATCACTACGTATTCACGTTTGGCATGAAGGCGATTAAAGACACGCTGCTGATTGCCTGCGTCGGCACACCGATCGGCGGCCTCCTGGCTGTTCTTATCGGCTATGTATGCAAGTGGCTGAAAATTAGAGGTCATAAGACGCTTGAGACCGTTTCGCTTCTGAACTACACTCTGCCGGGTACAGTTATCGGTATCGCGTACATTATCGCGTTCAACGACAAGCCGCTCGTACTGACAGGTACGGTTTACATTCTGATTGCCGCATACGTGTTCCGTTATTCTTCTGCCGGTATTCGAAACGTTATTGCCGCGCTTTCGCAGATTGATCCTTCTATTGAAGAAGCGTCCACCAGTCTTGGCGCCTCATCCGCATATACATTCAGGAAGATCACTGTTCCTCTTGTTCTTCCTGCAGTTCTCACTGGCATGCGCTATTTGTTCATTCATTCCATGACCGCGATCAGCGCGACTATTTTCTTAGTTTCCGTCCAATGGAGTCTGATTACCTGCCGAATTCTTGAGTGCATGACCGAACTGCAGTTTGCACAGGCCTGTGCTTTTTCAATTGTTTTAATCCTTATCGTTTTTGCCGCCTCCAGCATTATGGCCCTTCTCGCCAAGGTCCTTTGCCCGGTCGGCGATGCTTCCGGAGGTCTTCGCTAAATGTCTGTTTCTCTTACTCTTAAAAACATTACCCGCCGTTATGTCAAAGACAATGAGGAATTTCTGGCGGTCTCCAACGTTAATCTTGAAGTAAAGGATGGGGAGTTTCTGACCTTCCTCGGGCCGTCCGGCTGCGGAAAGACAACCACGCTTCGCATGATTGCCGGTTTTGAAACGCCGAGCAGCGGTCAGATTCTTCTCGGGGATCAGGACGTTACAAAGATCCCTGCGAACGAGAGGAGGATGGGCTTTGTTTTCCAGAACTACGCCCTCTTCCCGCACATGAAGATCTTTGACAACGTTGCCTACGGTTTAAAGATTCGCAACGAAAGCAGCGACGCAATTAAATCCAAAGTTCGTGAAGCTCTTGCGATGGTTGGATTAGAAAAAGCCGAGCATCGCTATCCTAATCAGCTTTCCGGCGGCGAGCAGCAGCGTGTGGCCTTGGCACGAGTCTTAGTGCTTCGCCCTAAGGTAATTCTTATGGACGAGCCGCTTTCAAACTTGGATGCGAAGCTGAGACTGCACATGAGAACAGAAATCCGCCGTATTCAGCAGGAACTTCAGCTTACTTGTCTTTATGTGACCCATGACCAGAAAGAGGCTCTGACAATGTCAGACCGCATCATGGTTATGAACCACGGCAAAATCGAGCAGATCGGCACTCCGATGAAGCTTTATGATGACCCTGCCACCGCGTTTGTTGCGGACTTTATCGGACAGGCCAATCTGATTCCTGGGAAACTCCTGTCTATTGAAAACAACATTGGCACCATCGACGTCAACGGAAGAAAAATCACAGCACGCATGGGTGTTCTCAATCCGCCGAAAGTCGGCGGCAATGCCCTTCTTGTTGTTCGCCCGGAAAATCTGCTCCCGGCTGAAACGGAAAACGGTCTCGCTGTAGAAATTTCAAATGCGCTCTTTGAAGGTGACCGCATTGATTATCTGTTTAAGCTTCTCAACACAGATAGCAGCAAGACTTACTCCATGTCTATTCCTTTCCTGCCCGGAGCTCAGCTTATTTCCGCCGGAACGAAGCTGAATGCTTCCTTTGTACCGCAGGCCGGGGTGCTTCTTAACGCCGACTAAAATCGATAGAGACGATTAAAGAACGCATTGATCTCCGCTTCCAGCGACAATCGCTCGGAAGCGGAGATTTTTTCTTGTCGAAGGATTCGAGCGAAGTCTCCGATCCTATGTTCATTATTTTCACTGCAAGGGAGAATCGGGAGACGTTTAAGATAATTGCATGAGTTATTCGCGGTGGGATTGATTGTCCGAATCAACCTATCGGCTGCGTCAGAGTTCAGGAAAGCCAATAAATAATCCAGTCGATCCGACTGATGAGGAAAAATGCCGACTACGGATTGGTCAAAGACTTTATCTTTCATGTAAAAAGCCCTAACCTTTTTAGACTTCACCATCGGCATACCGATTCCTTCTCTAAAGTAAAAGGTCCTATTCTGGAACCTCGCTTTCTTATCCGTCTTATAGTGGTGAATCGCTTCTTCATCCCAGAGTATCCAAAATCTGTCTATCCCGTAACTGTACGCTTTGGACCCTGCTCCCTTGGCAAGCGGTACACGTCCCTCATCAGGCTCTGAGAAAATAAATCGTTTATTGTCTCCCGTACAAATTCCTGTCACGACAGAAGCCTCATCTCCAAGTACCGGAGCGTTTGCATAAAAACGGAGCACCTCTGGAAATAAGAGATCACTTTGAGGTATCTGACTTACGGATTCACTGCTGCAACCAAGATCTGTCACTTCCTTGAAACCGCTGTGTACTCGGCAAAGCATCTCGTTATTACGACCTTTTTTAAGATTAATAATGCAAAGTCCCGAGTAAACGAATTTCAAGCCCGGGAAAAATTTAGACGGAAACAAATACACATCCTCAATACAACACCGGGCAAACAGAAACTCCCGAAGGTGTCTATGACGATTAAGGTACAAGAATGTATCGGGAACAATAAAAACAAGCCGCCCGCCAGGTTTTAAAAGCGTGATACAGCGTTCGATAAACAACGAGTAACTCTCTTTTACGTACGAATCAGGAAATTTATTTCTCAGAATCTGACGTTTTTCTTGTGTCTGCCACGCTCCATAAGGCGGATTCCCGATAATCTTATCGATTTTCCCCTTTAGTTCGTCCACCTGCGAAGACAGCAAAGTGTCACCGCAGAAAACCGAGCACCGGCCCTGGAATTTACTGCTTAGCAATGCGGCGGACCGCGCATCGATTTCCGACAAAATAAATTCCGAAGGGAGAACTGCGGAAAGTACGGCGTCAGCGATAGCACCTTCTCCAGCAGAAGGCTCGAACACTCGATCTTCCGGCTTAACATCCAGAAGTCTGACCATGAGACCTAGAATCTCCTTCGACTCTGTGTAATAAGCGCATCGTCTGTCTAGCTTAGGCATTGAAAATCTAAAAGCACCAGATAGGCCCGCCTAAAAAAGCGGGAAGAAGTATTCTTAGATTTTAGCGGCTTCAGACGCCGCAGAGTTTCCCTTAGATATACAAAATGGCGCAGGCTGATCGCTGCCGGACTTTCTAGCCGTCCGTATCTCTGATCTGCATAAACTGATCCGCTTTTGTAAAGTAGAGACGTTCTGTCATTTTGATCGCCACATACGCAACAATTGCAGCTACCGCAGCAATACAGAAACAAATAAGAAGCTGATAGCGAACGGCTAAAAGAGGATTAACTCCGGCTAAAATTTGGCCGCTCATCATGCCCGGAAGTGCCACGATACCAAGGACCATCAGCATATTAATCGCAGGCAGCATGGCGGCCGCAGATGCCGCACGCACCGTACGGGCTGTCGCCTGCTCAACATTGGCGCCCATTGCAAGGAGTGTTTCGATTTCATCAGCTCTTAGTTCAAGTTCGCTTCGATAGCGCTCAATCACCAAAGATGCAGCATTCATGGCCTGGGCTACAAGCATGCCGCCTAATGAAACAATATAACGACCTTCCCACAGCGGCTGGGAGCGTACAACAACAAACTGAAGATAACCTAGCGTGCAGATGGAACCCAAGAAAATCGACACAAAGAGAATTCTTTGGTAGATACGTTTTGCTTTTTTTGTATTAAGTCCGGTAATTCTCTTCACTGCAGCTTGGGAAGCTGCGGCAACCATAAAAATCAGAAAGGCGCAGATGACCCAAGGATTATTTTCTTTAAAAATCCAAAGCAGAATATAGCTCACCGCAACGAGCTGAACCGTTCCGCGAGCGACCCCGATGATTAAAGACTTGGTAAGCCCCAAGCGGTGTTTAATGGACAAAAACAATGCGATGAGTACTGGAAGCAATCCGAGGCCCATTTGAAATATCGAGATTTCGTTCGATCCGCTTACTGCCATGATTAACCTTCTTTATACTGCGTGTCAGTCTAGATATTATTTAACTAACTAATGAGCGACAGTGTAATTAGATGGAAGCTCCGCAGATTACATAACCTCCCCAATATCGGCATACCTCAAGAGCTAAAGCTATTAGTATTCAGCCTCTCGCCTATTTCGGGCGTTAGGTAATAACCATTAGCTAATTTCTGGTTAGACTTGTTCCCGTTCCGGCTCACAAGAGAGCGGAACCCCAAGGCTTTCTCGTTTGAGCCGGATCAAGCGAGCCAAATTCTTTAGGCGGAAGATTATTCATCTTCCGCTTTGTTTTCTCAGATTGAGAAAATAATATTTCGTTCTGTAAATATTCCTATTATTTTGCGGTAAAAATTATCTTTATCCAAAGAAAATACCCTTACGAGGAATCAGATGCGAAAGATAGGAATTATCGGGCTTGGCCATGTCGGATCAACGGTAGCATACACACTGATCACAAAAGGGATCGCCGACGAGCTGGTTTTAATTGATCAGAATGATGCGTTATGCACTGCTGAGTATTATGACTACTCAGATTCGCTTGGGCGGCTTGATACGTACACAAAAATTATCAAGCAGGACTACAGAGCACTTTCTGATGCAGACGTTGTTGTCACGGCTTTCGGCGACATCAAACTGCTGGCGGACGGAGGCGACCGATTTCTAGAATATACATACAACTGCAGTCAGGCTGCGGCAGTCGGAAAAGCTTTAAAGGCGGTTGGCTTTCATGGAATCCTCATCAACATCTCCAACCCTTGTGACGTTATCACAGGACTGCTTCAGCGCTACACAGGTCTTTCTCGAGAAAGAGTCTTCGGCACCGGAACGTTTCTTGATACTGCCCGTATGCAGCGAGCGATCAGTCATCGAATTAATGAAAATCCTCATAATATTTCCGGCTATGTCCTTGGCGAACACGGTGAATCTCAGTTTGCTGCATGGTCCACCATCGCTGTGCGCGGCATCCCTATGTTCGAACTTGCCGAAGAACAAGATCTGGATCTTGACGCTTTGGATAAAGCGGCAAGAGAAGGGGGTTGGCTGGTTTTCAACGGTAAGAAGTACACGAGCTATGCAATTGCGACCTGTGCGGTTAAATTAGTACAGGCGGTTCTTTCGGATGCCAAACTCGCCTGCCCCGCTTCTGTCTATCTCGAACAATACGGGTGCCACGTCGGGTATCCAGCCGTTATCGGGAAAAACGGAGTCGAGAAAATTAATGAAATTCCTTTAACTCCTAAAGAGCAGGCTCTACTGAATGACTCTGCCAAGATGATTGCTCAGAAGACTCATGACGGATATTTAGGTTAAAGAAACGTTCTGACTATTAGTGTCCTTTTCAATATCTTAGTGTGAACAGGTTCACACTAAGATACTGCTTTGAAGTTATATGGACGTAAATGTCAGCGGAGGCGAGCACAACTAAAGAATTTCAAAAACATTCAAGGTGTTTTTAGAAAGAAGCCCCCTCCGCCGCATATACGATAAGGAATCCCACGATAGCTATTAAAGTTATTTCTAGTTCAGCGAAGAAAACACCGAAACACAAATGTGATCTCCAAAATCACTTTTTCACTATCGCGTGAACTTGTTCACACTGCTTTTTTAAGGAACTAAATCGCAATCGCACCATGCCGCGGAAGATTCGAATTTTTTTACTTTATTAGACCTTTAAATACATCGCGAACCGCTGATTCAATAACCGCACGATCGACTCTGTAAGTACCCTGGACTACTCCGTCTCTCCCACCTCCGCGACCGTTCAGTTTCTTGTTTAACTCTCTGGAAATCTCAGAAAACTTCTCGCTTTCGTAAGCCAACACATAATTAAAAACGTTCTCTCCGACTTCCGAAAGTACGGCGCACGGAATCCCGACAAGCCGCTCTTTCAGAATGGAGGCGAATTTCTTCAGTTCAAAAGGTGATAATCCGTTCTCAAAGATAATCACACAATCTTGAGGCTTCTCAATACGATCCGCAACGGATTTCAGCCACAGCTGAGTGCGCTCTGCAAGAAGCTGCTCCTGAGTCTTCCCGTCATTCAGAACTTTCTCAACTGCTGCGGAAATCTCATGCGGTTTAGCTGATAACAGTACAGAAACTTTTGAGATTTCATTCAGACGCCATGCATAGTCTCTAAGAGCCCTTTTGCCTGCGGCAAACCGAACTCGAGTCCCTCCGCGGTACTTACCAGACTCTAAAATTTTAAATATGCCAATTTCACCTGATCTTCTGACATGTGTTCCGCAGCACGCGCAGCAGTCAAATCCGGGAACAGAAACAATGCGTACCAAACCGCTAAGCTCTTTTTTACTGCGGTAATCCATTGAGGCAAGTTCTTGCTGCGAAGGAAACGTCACACAGAGTTCAATGTCCGCGGCAATAGCATCATTAACCTCTTGCTCGATTTTATCGAGCTCTTCTTTCGGAACCTCTCCGCTAAAGTCAACGGTGATGTCCTCCGGATTCATATGAAATCCGACATTCTCAAATCCGAATTTTTGATGAACCAGACCGGAAAAAATGTGCTCGCAGGTATGATTCTGCATATTGTCAAAACGCCGTTCCCAATCAATCCTGCCTGTCGCCAAATTCCCGACTGCCAACGGCTGGTCCGTGTAGTGAATAATGCTTTCGTTAATTCTCTTAACGAAATTAACTTTCACACCTCCTAATTCTCCAAGATCAGTCGGCTGACCGCCCCCTTCCGGATAAAATACGGTATCCGTAAGAATGACTTCAAAACCTTTCTTCCCCTCAGTACAGGAGACCACTTCCGCCGTAAATTCACGAGCGTAAGGGTCCCGGTAAAAGAGTTCCTGCATAGTGTCTGACACGTCTTCTCCCGATAGTTTTATTCCAAAAAATTATAGCCAGCCGGCACTCCTTCGCACCGAACTGGCTATACAGAATCAAAATGTCTAGAAAATGTATTTCAAGCCGGCTTTAAACTGAAAATCCGTCTTCATACGGCTTCCGTGTTCGCGGTTAACCTGCCCGAATACCTTAAACGACTTGTTAACTACAGCTTCTCCGCCAAGACCGTAATAAACACGGGTTCCAATGGAACGATCCTCAAAGGAGAACTCATTCATATCCATCTTGGTTTTGCCGAGGAACTCATGATCCACACCGGCTCTGACATAAACCTGACCGGCGCTCTTGCCTTCCTTTCCGCTGAACTTCTGCCCTGCCACAACACCTAAACGACCGTTAAGACTGTTGTTGCTGCGTAATTTCACGCTCATCCCGTTGCTCATGGCAAAACGCTTCCCATCCATGAAGTAATAAGAAAGCTGAGCTTGAGGCTCAACAAACCATTCGTGTGTCTCCGATGAGGTCGGGAAAATAAATCTGTGACCGACCTCCTGCGAAAGACCAATCCCGATATTGCTGTAATTCGCATGCGACGAAAGCTCGTCACGCATCTCCGCATGTATGCGAGTCGAATAATGGTTAAATGTCAGGACTGTATCAGCGTATGTTCCTGCAGTGTTATACCAGGTACTGTATAGCTTGATACCGGCAGAATTCGAATCGGTCTTGCTGCCGAATCCGTCCGAAAGCTTAATGTCCCCGTCCGTAAATACAACGGAGCCGCCAACAATCCAGTTCGGCGTCACTTTACTGTCAAGACCTAAAGAATAAGTACTGAACCTCACTCTGCTGCTGATGCTGGGATATGAATTCAGCCGGCTTCTGTCGTATCTGTACAGCACATAGGGACCGGCATCCGCTCCGTCGCGGACTTCGCCCATTCTCGCTCTCATGTCATCGAGCGAACCCAGATATTGAATCACCTGAGCTCCGGAATTTACTCCCGCTAGTACCATTTTAGCGCTCGCGGACAAGCCGATAGGTTTCACCTCTTCAGACGGAACAATAGGCGGATTGCTCGGATCAAACGGCAGCGGCTTTAAGTCCGGCTTTGGAATCAGCGCGGGATTATTAGACGTTGAACCGGATTCCCCCGGCACGCCTGGCGTCGGAAGATTCGGGCTGTCCGGCATTGCGGGCAAATCCGGCTCCGGACGCTCAGAAACCTGAGAAGTGATGACCCAGTCTCGTGTACTCTTGTCTCCATATTGTTTAAGGCCAAACTTATATTCATAAGGTCCGATATCAACAACCCCTTTATTGGCCAGGCTTAAGGTAGCATTGTCCTGCCCTGATGGCGACGAGTCGGCCGCCACAATGTGATACATGTAGCCAGTATCCTGAATCGATTTACCGCTGGAGGCAAGCAGTACCTGATGGTTCCCTTCACTGCTTTCTGTAATATGAATACTGCCTCTTGAGCCGCTCACCAGCCGGAAAATGCCTTGATCACCAGTTAGTCGCTTTGTTGTAATCGTCATCTGCTCGTTCATTGGACCAAGATCAACAAAACTTCCCGACTGAAGTGAAAGCTGGCTGATTGTGCTGCTCCGCGGAGAATACCAATAGGCGCCTTTCTCTAAATTGATAACGGTCGATCCTTTGTCATTCGTATTAAATGAGGCGGAAAGCCCGGCCCCCTCTCCTAAGTTGACATTCAGCTTGGAGTTTGAACCGACGCTTGCCGTTTCTTTCACAAACATTGAACCGTCGCCTATAACATTGAATGTTCCGGTTGCGCCGATATTGCCAAGAAACAAATTATTAATACCGATCTGCTTAGATATAATAACAGCGTCCCCACTCGTCAATAGCGACAGCTTCTTCGCAAAAATAACCGAGCTCGAGGCATTAACCCTTAGCTTGCTCTGAGTTTCAACGGTGACGTTTTTGCTGAAATATACGTCTTGGGTTTCTATCCCTTCTGAATTATCCATGCCAATGAACAGATTACTTGGATGGTTACTTCCAAAAAGGAGCATTCCTAAACTAACGGTTCTTTCCAAAAGAACCGTCGGAGCATCAATCTCCATATCTGCCAGCATGAGGTTCACCGTCTCATCTCCCAACACCTCGCCATTGGTGGGGGTGACTAAATATACGCCCTTAGTCGCTGACAAATCAACCAGACTGTAAGGGTTCTGGATCACCGAGCCATAGATATAAATCTCTGAGGCGTTCAAATTGACTTTGGCACTTTCCCCGGAAAAAATCGAGGTTCCGTCAAAATGAACATAATTGCCTTTGTCTGCCGCTGTCATCAAAATAATTCGATTGCCGGCGGTTACATTAACCTCCGTACCCGAATCCGCAGAAATCCCATAACCGAAGCCGCCCACAGAAGTCGCATTAGGCATCACAATCAAATCATTGCCGGCGTCAACCGTGACTCCCTGATTGCTTGCCGTTAGTCCGGGAAACAGAGGTTGATAGTCCGGACCTCTAAGATTGACAAAGTAGCCTGCATTAATAGAGTTCACAACAACATCATTAGAAGCTGTCACACTCCAGGCAACAGGAGTCTGAATTCCGGTCAAATAGTAGTTCCCCGTATCATGGGCCTGATTGGATGCATCAATAATCTTCTCATACAGCCCCGGAAATTTATCCTTCCAAACTTGCAGCAAGTCCGTAGAACTTAGCCGAGATTGGACTGCATACATCGAGTCAAATTGACCGCCAAAAGCAGAGGTAGCGGCTCCAATCGTCAACAAAAGGATGAGCGGAACCTTTCGAATTCTCATTTGAATCGTCCTAATATATAAGTTCACTTTGATTCTCATACCTTTTTCTTTTGCAGACAACGGGTTACAAAAGTCATCCCCTGACATAATTAAAATTTTTAACCCTCGGAATATTTTTTTAAAGACACTAAAAATATCATGCCATCTCTTTAATGCCCTAATTAAATACCAAATTACCCCAAGCACAAGTCAAGATTAAAATATAAGAACATAGAGGGGTTGTCGAAATTTGGATAGTCTCATTTAGAGGAATTAACAGCGCTGAATCCTTCTTTTAAGTGATCCGGACCTTCTTGTCAGTGCGTAATTCAGGTCGGCACAAAGAAGTCCTCTGCGTGTTTTTCATATAATTCAAGGAAAAATACTCGGTAGGATCATATGACTAAGGCGCAAAGACATTTCTGGGTTGGAAGTGCGGTAATCCTTCTTATCGCCGTACTCATCATCATGCTGTGTACGGTCTTTACTCCTAACTTTTTCCGACCGAAAACCACTGTCGAAACGTACTTCAAGGAATCCATTAACGGTCTTTCCGTCGGTTCGGCTGTCTCTTTTCAGGGTGTAAAGATCGGAGAGGTCGACGAGATCCTCCTCTCAAGTTCTGCTTACCCTCAGAACCACATCAACCTTTTTTCTGATAAAAATTCTGTCGCGGTGGTCCGAATGACCGTCTACCTGGATAAAAACAAGTTAGCAGAACAGCTCCCAAAAATGATCGAGGACGGCTTACGCATCCAGACACAGCTCTCCGGAATCACCGGGACTCTCTTTCTTTCTGCCGGATATCAGGACCCGAGACTTTATCCGCCCGAAGTAACAGAATTCCCATGGAAGCCTGCTCACTTATATATACCGTCAGCTATCAGTCTTACAAACGAAATTCTTGATAACCTCGAACAGTTTTTCTCAACCCTGCAGTCAGTCAAAAAGGACATGAATATTGGCACCAGCAGAAACGGCTTAGCTGATCTGCGCCTCTCCTTGGTACGGCTCAATGAAATTGTCGAAGGCGTAAGCCCGGAAAGCATCAAAACGCTGCTTAATTCAGCAGAAGACTGGATAAAAACAAGTTCCGAAACCCTTGACGAAGTCGACGTAAAAAAAATCAATTCGCTTCTTACTCATCTGTCCTCGGCGGCAAAAGAAATCAGTGAAGCAACCGGAAACCGGCAAAGTCAGTCTCTTGTCAAACAGCTCTCTGATACAACTGCTGACTTTAATCGTATGGTCGCGCAAAACAATTACGACATTCGAGCTCTGATTGTCTCCCTCGTTTCAATCACTCAGAATCTTTCTCAGGTAACTCAGCAATGGGCTTCAATACCAGTATCTTCTTCACAGGAGGAAAATCCTTTTACTGAAAGTCCATAAAAATACAACAACAGATCAGCGAACTCTAAACTTATAAACTTACTTCATGCCATAAATGTTTTTTATTTAGCATATTAAAATAATAAAGACACATTATTATATATTTTTACCCTATAGTATTCTCAAAATAGGCGATTACATCGTCGTTATCCATTAATATTTTTTATAATTCGGAAAATATTATTTAAATTTCGATTGAAATATTAATATTGCCGTTAATAAATATTTACCAAACCTAATAATCCGTTATTAAATAAGCTCATTTAGACTGATTTATTTTGTAAAAAAATCTAAGTATAAATTAATTATAACGAATATAGACGGATTAATACGTTCCTCCGATCTGCTTAGATTACATAATATTACCAATTGATTTATTATTCAAATTCAATTGATTACACTGTTATATCTACAATTAATTCAATCTTAATTGGTTTTACTTCAAACATTAATACTTACAAACGATTGTTTTTCTTTGCACAATAGCTTATATTATCGATCGGATTGATTGAAGTCAATGTATGTATATGGCCCACCCCATTAGTTAAGCCATTAATCGTCGCTACAGGAAATCTTATGCAAACATCTCGACGAAATTTTATGAAGGCGGCTGTCGGCCTCGCCGGCTCCGCCTCCGCATTTAATGTCATGTCCGCCGACCGCTTCCTCCCAGGGGCTGTTGGCAAGTGGAAACTGCATGACACCCAAGAGTATTTAAATATTTGCTGCTACTGCTCTGGCGGTTGCGGCACAATCTGCTCAGTAAGAAACGGTCAGTTGATCAATATCGAAGGTGATCCTGACAACCCCTGCAATATCGGAGGCCTTTGCCCCAAAGGCGCAGCTCTGACCGGCTTAAGAGACATTGTCACTAAAGATAGACGTCTCATCTCACATCCGCATCGTTTGACTCAGCCGCTGGTTCGCCGCCCTGGTAAAACAGAATGGGAACCGATCTCTTGGTCCCAAGCAATCGATGAATTAGCTAGAAAGATCAAAAAAACGCGTGATGAAAGTTACACTTCTACGGAAGACGGAGTCATTGTTAACCGTTGTGAAGGTATCGCAAGCTATGGAGCCGCCCAGCTCAACACAGAAGAAGCTTGGCTTGTTCAAAAATTTGCCCGCTCACTCGGTATTGTTCAGATCGATAATCAAACACGTGTCTGCCACTCTTCGACTGTTTCCGGACTCGCTCCTTCATTTGGTCGTGGCTCTATGACTAGTCATTGGTGCGATTTCCAGAACGCAGACGTTGTTTTGACAATCGGCTCCAATAATGTAGAAAATCACCCGCTGTCTTCGCGCTGGGTACATCGTGCGGTTGACCGCGGTGCAAAATGGATTGTAGTTGACCCCCGCTTTACTCGTACTGCATCACAGGCCGATATCTACGCCCCGATCAGACCAGGTACAGATATCGCCTTCTTCGGCGGCTTTATTCGCTACATCCTTGCCAACAAGCTTTATCAGAAAGAATATGTTGAAAACTATACCAACGCTACATATCTGATCAGCCCGGAGTACGGCTTCAGCGTCGCTGACGGCCTCTTCACAGGCTGGGATGAAAAAGATCAGCAATACAAGAACAACTCTTGGATGTACCAGACTGAAGAAGTTGTTCCGTGGTCAACAGAACCGGGTCAGCCGGGCGCTTGGGTGAATGACCCTGGTGTACCACAATTCAATCCGCCTGCACTTAAAGTCCCGAAGAAAGACCCGAGTCTTAAAGATCCGCACTGCGTGCTGAATCTGCTCGCCAAACACTACAACCGCTACACATTAGACAAGGTCAGCGAAGTCACCGGTATTGATAAGAAACTGCTTGAGGTCGTTTACAAGACCTACGCCGCTTCCGGCGCTCCTGAAAAGAGTGGCACAATCCTTTATGCGCTCGGCCAGACACAGCATACCTACGGAAGCCAGAACTGCCGCGCAATGTGTATCATCCAGTTACTTCTTGGCAACGTCGGTGTTGCTGGCGGCGGTATCAATGCGCTCCGCGGTGAGCCGAATGTTCAAGGCTCCACAGACGTCGGCGCCACAATGGACTTCGCCCCTGGCTATCTGGCATGGCCGATCCAGCAAAATCATCCGACACTTGGCGCTTACCTCTCTAAGGAAACTTACAGCGCCGGCTACTACATGAACAAACCAAAGTTCATGGTATCCATGCTGAAAGAATGGTACGGTGACAATGCGACTGCGGAAAACAACTACTGCTACGATCTGCTCCCGAAGCGCTCTCTCAAACACAATGACTCCACGATCCCGACTTTCCACTACATGCAGGATAAGCAGATCAAGGGTTATCTGGTTTGGGGTATGAACCCGGCCCATTCTGAACCGAACACTAAGTATTGCCGCGAAGTGATGTCCAACCTCGATTGGATGCTCGTAGCTGATTGGTTCGAAACAGAAACCGCCAGCTTCTGGAAAGCCCCCGGTATGGATCCGACAAAGATCAATACCACCGTCTACATGCTGCCTGCAGCCTTGATCTACGAAAAAGAAGGCTCCATTGCCAACTCCGGCAGATGGATTCAGTGGAGACAGAAAGCGGTTGAGCCGCTCGGACAGGCTAAGAGCGACTTTGAAATCATGACTCGCCTCTTCAACCGTATCCAGCAGCTGTACCGCACTGAAGGTGGTGTCAATCCGGATCAGGTGACCAAGGTTAACTGGTACTACCGTAATCCTCAGGGCCAGCTTGATGTCAAGGCTGTTGCGCACGCAATGAACGGTTATGACGCTAAGACAGGCAAGCTTCTTAAGAGCTACGCAAACCTCAAGGCTGACGGCTCTACCGCTTGCGGTCTCTGGATCTACGGCGGCTACTACAACAATGAAGCCACCAAGTGGGATCCGATGACTCAGCCGACTGCTCGCCGCTCGCTCTACGATCCTTCCGGTCTTGGTCTGTACTCAGACTTCTCGTTTGCTTGGCCTGCCAACAGACGTATTCTGTACAACCGAGCTTCAGCAGACGTCCAGGGAAAACCCTGGAATCCGAAGAAGATGCTGGTTGAATGGAACGGCAGCCGCTGGATCAACAACGACGTCGGTGACTTCGTTGAAACCACGGTTAAAGACGGAAAGGTTGTTCCGGTTCCTCCGAATAATCAGGCCTTCTTCATGACCTGGGAACAGGAAGCTCGTCTCTTCAGCTATCCGATGAAGGACGGTCCTCTGCCTGAACACTATGAACCGTATGAGTCCCCCACTAAGAACATCATGAACGGCCGTCAGGACAGCCCGATGGTACAGTTCGCTCAGTGGAAGGAATCTGTTAAGAGAGGCAGCAGCAAGGAATATCCTATCGTTGCGACTTCTTACTCGGTCACAGAACACTGGCAGTCCGGTACTCAGACCCGTAACATTCCTTGGCTTGTTGAAATCATGCCGAGACCTTTCGTGGAAATCTCCGAAGAGCTTGCCAAAGAAAAAGGCATTAAGAACGGTGATGTGATCCGTGTTTGGAATAACCGCGGCTCTATTGAAGCCTTCGCCATGGTGACAGTGCGCTATCAGCCTCTGAACATCAACGGTCAGAAGACACACACAATCGGTCTGATCCACCACTGGAGCTGGGCTTCGGCTTATGCGACAGGCGATACGATGAACGACCTCTCGCCAAATGTCGGCGATCCGAACTCTTACATCCCTGAGTTCAAAGCGTTCCTGGTGAATGTTGAAAAGGCCAAGTAAGGAGGAATAGCAGATGTCAATCTATACCAATCAAGAAATGGCGATGCTCTACGACGCCTCCAAATGCACTGCATGTAAGGGCTGTCAGGTCGCCTGCAAACAATGGAATGTCCTGTATACCGATCTCGGTATGAACGCCTTCCCGTTCTCCGGAAGCTATCAGAATCCGGTGGACCTTAACGGCAGCAACCGACTCGTCATGACATTCTCGGAAAAGAAAACCGACACCCTTGAGCGTCCCATCGAATGGGCATTCGGCCGCAGATCCTGCTTCCATTGCTCCAACGCAGGCTGCGTCTCTGTCTGCCCGACCGGCGCGCTCAGCTATCAGGACAACGGTGTCGTTTCTGTTCAGGAAGAAAAATGTATCGGCTGCCACTATTGCGAAATGGCTTGCCCGTTCGATGTGCCTAAATACTACGGTCCGGATCAGAAGATCGATAAATGCACAATGTGCTGGGATCGACTCGAAAACGGCATGCTTCCCGCCTGTGTGAAGACCTGCCAGCCCGGCGCACTTCATTTCGGACCTCGCGAAGAAATGATTGCACTCGGCAAAAAACGCGTGGAATTTCTTAAGGCCAGAGGCTACGATAAAGCTGAGCTTTACGGTGAAAACGAATGCGGCGGCCTGCATATTCTGCAGGTCTGCAAATACGGCGCCGAAGCTCAGGGCCTCAAGAAGGGCGTCGAACCGTCCGCACTGGTATCTCTGAGCAAGCTTGCCCAGCCTGCTGCCGGCCTTGCTGCCGCTGCAACTGTCGCCGGCTTGGCTGTTTCCTTCGTCGCGGCTCTCGGCTATCGCCGTAAGAACCGGACAGTTGAAGAAGCTAAAGTCCATTGGACAGAAGCTCAGCGTAAAGAAGGCGCAAAATTGGTTAAGGATCGTTTGAAAGAAGATGCTGAGCAGGATAAAGCTGACAACGCCGGAAAATGAGGTTGAACTATGATCACTAAATATATTAAGCGCCACTCTATTCTGGCTCGTATCACTCACGGAACCGCGGCTATCTGCTGCATCTTGCTGGCAATTACCGGTTTATTCGTGTTCATTAACAGCTGGAACAACGCAGTTGGAAGCGAATTCTCCATCGCGATGCGCTGGGCTCACCGCATCATTGCGATCCCGTTCATCGTAATCCCGCTTCTGGCGGTTCTGATCTCTCCGAAAGGCTTTGTTCACCTCTTTAAGAATAATATCTTCGGAAAATGGGACAAGGATGACTGGACATTTGCGAAACTGTTCATGCCTTATCTCTTTGCGCCCGGCAAAATCCATATGCCGCCTCAGCGTGAAGTGAAGTCCATGCAGCGTGTTGCTGACGGTGTGCTGCTGTTCGCCGGTGTATTCGCCGCACTCTCCGGCATCGTCCTATGGCTAAACACAGGTCTTCTGCCTAACGGAGAGTGGACTGTTCGCTTTGCTCCTGCAACGCTGCTTGTCGCCAAACTGATCCATGATATTTCGTTCCTCATAATTATCGTGTTCGGTCTTGGTCACATCTATCTCGGCGGCGGTATCTTCGAACCGTACAGGGGTACAGCGAACCTCATGTTTGGTAACGGTCGCGTTAATGAAGCCGATGCTGTATATCATTGGGGATATTGGGCAGATGAAGAAATTGCCTCCGGTAAGAATGTTATCGAGGTCAAAGACGGTCAGAAACGCAAAGGAGACACTGCATCTGTCGGTTATGAATCCTAACTTCTTTATCAGGTTGCTAGCCTAATTAAAAAGCCCGCGCAGTGCGCGGGCTTTTTTCGTACCTACATAAGATTAGAACTCATGTGTCATACCGATTGTCGCATTCCATCCGCGAAGCTGGTCTGCTGCTTTAAGTGCTTTCCCAGCACTGCCGATACCTGCCTGAGTGTACATGAGGGTACGTTTGCTGAAGTGATAGAAGTACGCTGCACCCACACTCCATGTATTGAATTTCTTTTCCTGCCCGACGTCTAATTCACCCTTGTTTTTCCCAAAAGCGAACTGACTCTGCAGCATAATTTCACCGCCTAAAGCTTCTGTGGAAGCAGACACAGCAAAAGCGTGATAGTTGTTGCGTTTGCCTTGGTCATAATTTGCAAGGCCGTAGTCTTCAGAGCCAACTCCGTCCTGGAGCGGAGCATGCATTGCATATTCATATGCACCGTAGAGCTTAAAGGCTCCAAAATCGTAAGAAGCGCCTAAGTTAATCAGCTGAGTAGCTTTGCCTTTGTTTGCTTCCCCGTCATAATCCAGAACTTCATAGATTGCGTCAACACTCAGAGGTCCTTTGTTATAGGTCAGACCTAAACCATAGTAGTGCGCGTTGTGAGACCACTTATTGGTATCACCTTTTCTTCCATTGGAGTACATCAAATGCCCCTGCAGGCCGCTGAATTCCGGAGTCTGATAAACCACAGAATTGTCATAGCGGTCTGTCAGATAGAAGGCGCTGTACATGTTGCCGACGGTATAAAAAGAAGTCGTATAGGGTGTGCCTCCTAAGATACTGTAGGAGCCGCTGTCAGACGAAAGCCCACCAAAACGACCCATTGCAAATGTACCCCAAGAACCGTTCAAACCGAGAGCTGCTTCACGATTGAAGGCTTTGCCCTCAGAAGCTTCCTTGCCGGAGCTCAGCTCAAAACCCTGTTCGAGTTTGAAAAATACGTTATTACCGCCGCCGAGCTCTTCTTCACCCTTGATGCCCCAACGGTTGCCAAGCCAGTTGCCGTTGGACATATTCACCAAAGTAGAACCGCCGTGCTGTTTGCTGACTGTAACGCCGGCGTCAATAACACCGTACAGGGTAACGTTGGATGCAGCAAGAGCGCTTCCGCTGACTGCCGCAAGCAAGCCTGCGGCGATAAGAGATAGTTTCATTTTCTTTTCCTTCAGATAGATCAAGAACAAATAAATGACAAATATGTACTCAATCAAATCTTACCGAATAGAAGAAGAGAATTTGACAATTCGAACAAGAGAATTCTTCATCTGTCAATACCGGAAAAATCAATTGAAATGCCTACAGCCGCAAAGCATCCAAACGAATTTAGCGTTTCTCAAAAAAAACGAAAAAAATAAATTTCACGTTCTTAAGGTATTTGAGTTTCGAAATTTAGTTTTGGTAAATATTTAAATATTCTTCCTGACTACTAAGTGTAATTACTGACAAAAATCATCTCATACTTTCTGTTTTCGTTACTTTTTGTTTCCTATACTTTCCCCGTGGATTCATTTTTAGAAAAGGAGAAACCATGTCATCTCAAACCCTAACTGCAACCTCTGCATCTGAGCAGCAGGCTCAGATGGAGGAGAAAGTAGGCATCGGCGCATACATTTCGTTGTTTTTCGCTATTTGCTTCTTCTCCGGTGTTTTTTACAAAATGCCCGAAGCCTATAAATGGCTTGGCGCGTTCGACTTCACTACTTTGATTGGTAAGTTCGGCTCCGTCACAGGAGGCGGCACATTCGTCGGTAAAGCCGGCGTCAGCGCTCGCGCTGGCTTCCTCTTCGCTCTTTCTCTCGTCCCGGGCGTGATGCTTGCGCTTGGTCTTCTTGAAGTTCTCTCTCATTACGGCGCTCTGCGTGCTGCTCAGAAGCTGATGACTCCGCTTCTGAAGCCGATCCTTGGTGTCCCCGGTATCACCGGTCTGGCTTTGATCACCGACCTCCAGAGTACCGATGCGGGTGCTGCGCTTACAAAAGGTCTTGTCGATTCCGGCTCGATCACTAAGAAAAACCTGGTAGTCATCGCCGCTTGGCAGTATGCCGGCGCTGGCTTGGTCAATAACTACTTCTCCATCGCATCCGCTCTGTTTGCCTCTTTCCTGGTGCCGGTGTGGATCCCGCTGGCCGTCATGTTCTGCCTCAAATTTGTCGGCGGCGCTTTAATCCGCTTCGTTCTCAGCACCGTTTATAAGGAGGATTTCAAAAATGAGTAATACATCCAACACAACTGTTACAACAAAAAATCCGTTTGATATCTTCATTATCGGTCTTCGCAAGGGCTTTAATGTCGCCATCAACAACCTGATGCCGAACGTCCTTATGGCTTTCGTCCTGGCTTACATCCTTGAACTGTTTGGCGTAATGGCTTTTCTCGGTAAAGTCTGCGGCCCTGTAATGGCAATTTTTGACCTCCCGGGTCAAGCAATTACCGTTCTGTGTGCCACATGGCTTTCCTGCGGTGCTGGTGTAGGTGTTGCTGCCAGCCTTATCGCGAGCGGTACTCTGAATGGACATGATATTACGATCATGGCCCCCGCCCTCCTTCTTATGGCTTCACAGATTCAGTATATGGGCCGCCTGCTTGGTGTTGCCGATGTGCCCAAAAAATACTGGCCCGTTCTTATGGTCAACAGCGTCCTGATGGCTTGCCTTGGCATGCTGATCATGCGCTTCCTTGTCTAGTTTCAATTTAAATAGACTTTTCTAGCAAATTTTTGGCCGAAGCTTTTTGCTTCGGCCTTTTTTTCTTCACACAGCCCCTGGTACAGCGAATTGATCCGCCTTTGTTGTTTGAGAACAACAGCCAAATTATCAATGCATTTTGGTTTTCGCACTGTGAAACATTTTTTCTACAACGCAGTATTTCATTATTTAATTATCAGTATTATCCCTAGTTTATTGCAAATATTATTTGTTTTTTAAATTATTTTAGAAATTAATGTCATTATTAACGCGTAGTCAAGATAAAACAATCAACAGGAGATTCAAAATGTTTGTAATGATTACAGAAACCGGTGAAGTTCGTCAGCTTAGTTTTATCGACTGGCAGGACCGTTTGGAATATGCAGAATCACTGATCTCTCACAGTGCTGATGCAAGCAACTTTATTTTTGATGCTGAAACAGAAACCTTCTCAACTGACGCCGCAACCTTCAGACGCTGGCAAGGTTTCTGCGAACAATATAAAGATATTGACAGCGCATCCTCAGCCATCGGCTTACCCTCTTCTCTCCGCAGTAGTTACGATGCTTTGATGCACCTGTAATAGACATTGCTGCACCTAAGAACAGACAGATTCAAAAATCTGTCTGTTCTTTTTTCTTACATATAAAACCGGATCTAACGAATACTTTCTTCCGTTCATTAATTAGAATGGAATGTCATTTTGTTTAGAAAAACAATAAATATTCAGTTATTCAATGGGTTAGGTTTATGGGAATTAAAATTGATTACAGCCAGGATGAATTAATCAATGACGTCTCGTTTAAGCGTTTGAGAGAAAGCTACATGCGTGACGAGGAGAAAAGTCCTCAGGAGCGCTTCGCCTATGTTTCTGAAGCATTTGGCAGCAACCCTGCACACGCTCAGCGCTTATATGACTACGCCTCTAAGCATTGGCTTTCCTTCTCGACTCCTATCCTTTCTTTCGGACGCAGCAAGAAAGGACTTCCCATCAGCTGCTTCGAAGTGTATATGCAGGACACCGCCGAAGGACTTGTTAATACGCTTTCAGAAGTCAACTGGCTCTCCATGCTTGGCGGCGGAGTCGGTATTCATGTGGATATTCGTTCCGCTGATGACAAATCCGTCGGTGTCATGCCTCACCTGAAAATTTATGACGCCGCCTGTCTCGCGTATCGTCAGGGACGAACTCGCCGCGGCTCCTATGCTGCATTTTTAGACATTGATCATCCGGATATCGTTCAGTTTCTTGAAATGAGAAAACCGACCGGCGACCAGAATTTAAGAACCCTTAATCTGCACCATGGTGTTAATGTCAGCGATAAGTTCATGCGATTAATTGAGAAGAGCATGACAGACGCGAATGCTGATGATTCCTGGGAGCTTCGAGACCCCAACAGCAATCGTGTTGTGGAAGTTGTCTCCGCCCGAGACCTTTGGCAGCGGCTTCTTGAAATGCGTATGCAGACCGGTGAGCCCTACATCGTTTTTATTGATGCGGCAAATCGAGCTCTTCCTCATTGGTTAAGCGACAAGGGACTGCAAATTCACGGCTCCAATCTCTGCACAGAAATCTTTTTGCCGACGAACGAAAAACGTACAGCCGTCTGCTGCCTCTCGTCTCTGAATTTGGAGCATTTCGACGCCTGGAAAAACGACGAACAGTTCATTCCGGATGTTATGGAAATGCTCGACAATGTGCTTCAGTATTTCATTGATAATGCGCCTGATTCAGTAGAAAGAGCCAGATACTCGGCTATCCGCGAACGCTCCATTGGAATCGGAGCACTCGGTTTCCACGCTTATCTGCAGTCTAAGCTCATTCCGCTCGAATCTGTTATCGCCAAATCGGTTAACTACCGCATCTTCTCGCACATTAAAGAACAATGCGCGCGCGGAGATGAAATCCTTTGTGAAAAACGCGGCCCTTGTCCTGACGCAAAGGATGCGGGCGTCTTTAGAAGATTCTCTCATTGGAATGCTATTGCACCGAATGCTTCGTCAAGTTTAATCATGCGTGCAACTTCGCCTTCCATTGAACCGATACGAGCGAACCTTTATCGTCAGGACACGCTTTCCGGAGCCCATATTATTCGCAACAGACTGCTTGTCCCTGTTCTTCAGCAGTATGGCTTAGACACAGAAGAAGTATGGTCCAGCATCACAGCAAATGACGGCTCAGTCCAGCACTTAACTGCCCTTCCTCAGGAGATTCGCGACGTCTTTAAAACCGCTCAGGAAATTGATCAGAGATGGCTTATCGACTTAGCCGCCGATCGTCAGGAATTTATCGATCAGGGGCAGTCGCTCAATCTCTTTTTCCCGGCCGATGTCTCTATTGCCTATCTCCATGCCTGCCACTTCCTTGCATGGAAGTCCGGACTCAAAAGTCTCTATTACTGCCGTAGCGATAAATTAAGAAAAGCCGATAAGCTCGGAGAAAAAATTGAACGCAAGCGTATTGAAGATCAAATCAATATGCGTGAAGTCTTAGACAACTCAACTTGTCTTGCATGTGAAGGATAAAAGTAATGAAATCCAGTTTGGTAAAAAGCAGAAACTATTACAAACCGTTCTCATATCCCTGGGCCTATGACGCCTTTATGGAAAGCGAGCAGATGCATTGGCTCTGGACTGAAGTCCCCATGATTGAAGACATAAAGGATTGGAAGATGGTTCTTACCGACGGGGAACGTGACTTTCTCACGAAGGTATTTCGCTTCTTCACACAAGGCGACATCGACGTTAGCTCTGCCTATGTGAACACCTACCTTCCCTTTTTTCCGACTCCTGAAATTAGGATGATGCTTTCCAGCTTTGCTGCGCGCGAAGCTGTTCACATTGCCGCCTACTCTCATCTGATTGAAACAATCGGGATGCCGGAGACCGTTTATAACGAATTCCTTCAGTATGAAGCGATGGCTGAAAAACATGATTTCTTCCATGGCCTCGCGGACAACAAAGAAGAGAATATTGCTGTAAAAATGGCGGCTTTCTCTGCCTTTACCGAAGGTATGCAGCTTTTCTCCAGCTTTGTCATGCTGCTGAACTTTACGCGCAACGGGACAATGAAAGGAATGGGACAAATTATCGCCTGGTCCATCAATGACGAAACCCTGCATACCGAAAGCATGATTCGACTCTTCAGAGAATATATCGTCGAGAATCCCTCTCTTTGGACAGACAGTTTAAAAGGCAGGATTTACGACATTGCTGAGAAGATGGTCGAACTTGAGGACGCTTTCATTGATTTGGCATTCGGCGTAAATGACATGAGCAAACAGAATTTATCTGCGCAAGAGGTTAAAAATTACATACGCTGGATTTGTGATCGTCGGCTTACCGCGATGGGCATGAAAGCGATTTTCGATGTTTCAGACAATCCTCTTCCATGGGTTGACTCCATGTTGGGTGTTACTCATACGAACTTCTTCGAAAACCGTGTCGTCGATTATGCAAAGGGAGCCTTAACCGGATCCTGGGGAGACGTGTGGGGCGCCGCCGGAGCTTAAGGCTTTCGCACGACCGGCTTCCAACAGATCAAAACAATTGTGAACATGTTCACACAACTGCGGTATTTGATTCTCTGCTCTAGCTGTGAACATGTTCACATTTTCTTTTAATAGAGTTTTTACTCAGTTCTGAACTCCATTGTGAACATGTTCACGCTGTGTTCGTTTATCTAAACGATACAAACCGACAGCTGAAAGCAAACCGATAACTAAGGCAGCAATCGCAGCGAAATAAACAAGGCGAAAGTCATCTCCGATTGTCAGCTGCTTCATAACCATAGGTCCAATAAACCCTGCGGCAGCAAAACCGCAAAACATGATACTGTAGTTGACGCTGTTATGAAGTGATCCGAAATTGCGCGCAGTATAGGCCGGATAAACAGCCATGAAGGAACCGTAAGCTAAAGCCGCAGTTGTCGCTCCAATAAAGAAAAACACATTATCTCCTTTGGAGCCGACAATAAATAACAGCATTCCTAAAATCGCAACTACGCAGGCCAATGTCAGAGTTTTAAGATAACCGAATTTGTCGGCAACATAACCAATAACAAGCCTACTGGAAGTATTGACTAAAGCAATATATGAAACTGCCGTCGCAGCTGCCGCAGCGGTAAATCCAAACTGTTTAGATGCAATTAAAGAAGCGTGTGAAATCAGTGTGATTCCGGAAAACACGCCTGAAAAGAGGAAAACAAACATTAGCCAGAAACGCGGCGTAACGACCATTTTCCTGTAGTTCATCTCTGAGATGCTATTGCGCTCCTCCTTCCGAATTTCTTGTTTACTGAACTTCCCTTTCAGTAAAAATAGACTGCACACGCCGCCGAAAACGATTAAACCTCCGGTAGCAAAACCTAAATATTTGAATGCCAGCTCCACTCCTGAAGACTCAATCATTCGGTATGCAATATGTGGAAGTATGACGGAACAAAAACCATAAGCTGCAGTAACTGCCCCGGCTGCAAACGCCCGTCTTTCAGGAAAAAGCTTAACGCTGGTATTAATTAATGAGCCGTAAACAACGCCCATACCGATGCCGAAAAAGACTCCATAAGACAAAACAAGGGAAGTTATGGATGCTGAAACTCCCGCAGCATACAAAGATGCTCCGACAACTAAGCCTCCTCCGATTAACAGCCAAGCCGGTCCGACTCTGTCGTTTACAAAACCGCTCAAGATCATAGGGATAGGCCCCATAAGATTGCAGACAGCAAATGTAATGGCTAAATCAACCGCTGTTAAATCTGCCCCCGTAAGTGCTGACAACTGAACAGCCTTCGGACCGGCAAATACGCTCCAGGTAAATAACGATCCGGAGAAAAGATTAATTAGGCAGGCAATTGCCAGAAAAAACCAACGGGAATTGTGTACAGCCATATAACTATGTAAAAAAGGCACCAATTTAAAGTCTCTACGAATATTACAGTGAATTATCCATCCCGTTAACAAAAAAGCCCAAAAGCGTTGACGTTTAACGAAAGGTTACCAACCTTCGATTGGACAATTTCGAAAAACTATGTAGAATGCGCGCCTCATTGAACAACGCCAAGCGCTGTTCGAGATGCAGAAACAAATTTTTACATTGAATTTTCCTGTTTCAGTTGA
>NZ_CALPCV010000033.1:0-24567 GCF_943193095.1 Parasutterella muris
GTCGCCGTAAATTTTTTTTAAAACTCAAGTGTCCACGATAAGGATTATGGTGTCCACGCTGCGGATAATTTCCAGCTCGCCTATCGTTCACAGGAATCGGCACCCGATAACACTGTTCCTGCCGCCCTATTGTGTCAACACCTCAGCGTCTCGTAAATAAAAGGATGCTTTTAACGAATTTCATGGCATCCGTTAAATTTCTAAACGCACTACTCGTTTATTTTCTATCTCGATAGGCATTTGGTCTGTCCGCGCCAACTTGTTGATTTTGAATACGAAGTCAAGCATTCGATAGCAACAGCACACACGATCCATAGAAAGACAACACCATTTAAGGCCAAGAGAACACATACGTTAAAACCTGAGCAAACCCGTTGAATACTAGGGAAAGTCTCAAGGTATATTGTTCGTTAATTTTGGTTTAAACGATTTGTTACGTTTTATTATTAACCTCATAGGTAGAGGTGCAGACCTTATCAGTAACCGTTCTCAGCATTCGAAGCATTCGAGGACAGTAAAAGGAAGGCTTGCCGAAGGGATTGAAAAAACTTCGATATTTCAACCCCTGGGCTGCAAAAGAATATTTTGCAGACTGTCACTGAACGTGGAGCGCTACCGTGTCTTGAGCCTTTTCTTCTCTGCGGAAGAACATATAGGTGAAGGTCCCTGACCCGACAGAGCTCTGATCTTCACAACAAAAAACAAAGAGATGAAGTTATGCAAGACTCAAATCACTCAAATCCTATTGCACCGTGGCAAGCGATGACTATGCTCGCCCTCGGCATCGCAATCATCTTCTTCGGCTTGATGACGTTAAAAGTAAACGCCAGAATCGTTCTTGCCGTTGATGGCGCCATCATGTGCCTTATGGCCTGTGCGTTCGGAATTAAATATGACGAAATCCAGAAGGGTATCAAAGACACCATCGCCTCCATGCTGATCGCAATGCTGATTCTTTTAGCAGTCGGTGTTCTCATCGGCACATGGATGGCTTCCGGAACCATCCCTGTAATGGTCTACTACGGTATGCAGGTCATCACACCGGCCCTTTTCCTGCCTGTGGCATGTATTCTCTGCACACTGATGAGTACGCTTGCCGGCACGTCCTGGGGCACGCTCGCCACTGTGGGTGTTGCCTGTATGGGTGTCGGCGAAGGCCTCGGTATTCCTCTTGAAGCCGCAGCCGGTGCAGTATGCGTCGGCGCCTTCTTCGGCGACAAGATTTCTCCCCTGAGCGACTCTCCTGTCATTACCGCAACCGTGACAGACACACCGCTTATGGAGGGTATCAAGCACTCGCTTATCTCCACCGGCCCCGCCTATTTAGTCAGCCTGGTGTTCTTCTTTGTTTACGGCCTCGAATTCAGCGGCGGAAGCACTGCTGAAAGCGCTACTTACGTTGAAATTCTGAGCACCATTGAAAAGAGCTTTAACCTTAATCCGGTTACTCTGATTCCGGTATTTGTCGTCATCGGTCTCATCGCTTGGAAGAAACCGACTATCCCGACATTTGTCGCTGGTATTGCCGTAGCAGCCGCAATCAGTATGGTT
The DNA here is from genome assembly GCF_943193095.1 of Parasutterella muris. Taxonomy (NCBI): domain Bacteria; kingdom Pseudomonadati; phylum Pseudomonadota; class Betaproteobacteria; order Burkholderiales; family Sutterellaceae; genus Parasutterella; species Parasutterella muris. Next base: position 1,552 of record NZ_CALPCV010000033.1, read on the forward strand.
TTCCAGGACATCTCCCTCAAGAACATGATGAACTACATGTACAGCGGCTTCTCCATCCATACAGATTCTACCTTTGTAGATAAAATGCTCAATCGAGGCGGCTTCACCAGCATGCTCAGCACAATTGGCCTTCTGATGACCGCGGCGATTTTTGGCGCTCCGCTCAGAACCGCAGGTGTCGCACATGTATTGCTCGACTACGTTCAGAAATTTGCGAAAAACAGCAGAGTCATGGCGTTCTCCGTCATGTGTCTGCACACCCTGTTCTTCATGATCACCGGCGCATACTACGTCAGCTACCCGGTTATCGGTTCCATGACTAAGGACATGTTCCCGAAATACGGCCTCGAACGTAAGAACTTGATGCGTACGATGCTTGACACAGGAACAGGCCTTGCCCCGCTCATCCCCTGGTCCACAACAGGTTCTTACACCGCTTCTACACTCGGCGTTGCAAATATCGCATTCCTTGCCTTTGCTCCGATGCTTTGGCTCTCCATTATCCTGTCTGCGGTTTACGCGCTCACAGGCATCGGTATGGCCAAGATTAAAGACAGCGGAGATAACTCTGCAGAAACTGTTCCCGCCCAAGCTGAACTTGCCCGAGAGTAACAAACTATGGAAAAAATATTTGAACGCTGGTATGACCTGATCAATATCAATTCTGTTTCAGGTCATGAAGTAGACGCGGCTAACTACTGCGCCAAAGTCCTGGAAAGTTTCGGACTGACGGTTCACTACAGCTATTTCCCAGAAGACACCGCCAAAGAAAGGCCCTCTATTTGGACGGTGCTTGACAGCGGCAAACCCGGCAAAACCATGCTGCTCATCGGTCATATCGACACGGTCGGCGTCAATCTGGCCAATTGGAAGACTGACCCCTTCCATGCTGTCGAAATTGACGGCAAGGTATACGGTCGCGGCTCTATGGATATGAAGGGCGGCGTTTCCGCGATCCTTTCAACCGTTGAATACTTCTCGCAGCATAAAGATGAATTCAGCGGAAAGATTCTGGTCTGTCTTGTGGCTGACGAAGAAGGTCTTAGCAAAGGCACTTACCAGCTTGTCGCAGAGGACTGCGTACACGCTGATTACGCCATCATGGCCGAGTGCCGTTACGATAACGTCGCAGTAGGTTTCAGAGGCCGCTTCAGTTTTGAGATTACAGTGAAAGGAAAAGCCGGACATGCGAGCCGCTATCCTGAAGTCGGAGAAAACGCTCTGGTTTCCGCCGGGCGTCTGGCCGCTGCCATCGAAGCGCTTCCGACGCTCACACATCCCAAGCTCAAGCACGGTACATGGTGCGTACGATATCTTTGCGGCGGCAACCAGAACGCTTTGGTTGTGCCTGACAGCTGCTACATGTTCGTAGACCGCTATGTCGTTCCGGGTGAAGATGAGGAACTCTGCATTCGTCAGATGCAGGAAGCCGCTGACAAAATCGGTCTTGGTGACAAAGTCGACATCCGTCTGAAGCCCAGAAACAGTCCGTACATGAAATCGTTTGCGATTGAGGAAGACCATGAGCTTGTGACCGCACTGCGTCAAAGCTTCACAGACATCACCGGAGAGAATCTGCCGATCGACTATGACCCGTCGGTTTGTGACTCCAACATTGTCGCTGTTTCTCTTGGCATCCCCGTCGTCACATTCGGGCCCTCAGGCGGCAACATGCACAGTGACAATGAATACGGGTATCCGTATCAAGTGAAGAACTGCTGCGAAATTTATAAAGAGACGATCCGTAAACTTCTCAAGCCGTAAGGTTCAGCAGATTTTTTTGACTCGCTCTCGGCATAAAAGCCGAGGGCGAAATTTTTATTTGGCAGTGCTTGTCTTTACATTGAACCTTGCGGTAAATAAAACGGCAAATGCGGTCCGCAGCACACCGTCTCTCTAGATCATCGACAAAACTGTAGAGGTCAAGCACTCCTAAAAATCAAAAATCGTGCGGCACTGCTACTTAGAAACTTGTTCATTCATACAAATCCGTCTTGCAAAGTCCGGTTTTGCTGAAGCTGAAAAATTGAGCGGTATAAACGAATAACCAATCTGCATCTTCATCCACTCTCGGATATAAATAGCGCTCGCCTCAGCTGACTTTGGCTGTATAGTTAAAACTCGAGTACATTAAGTGCTGTCGGGAAATCCGGTAAGAGTACACAGGATCAAATCAATGATTGATGAAGAGAAAGAAGACCTCGATTTAAACCAACTTTTTGCCTCTATTCGCCAAAGGCATAAAAGGCTTGCATATTTACAAAATGATGTTCCGGCGCTCGTAGCCCAATTGAACGACGAAAATCCGACAGCGGCACAAGCTGCAGAGAAGCAGCTATGTGACTTTCGAGATGCTTTATTTGATCAGGAAGATGACTGCTACTTTTTTCTTGACGGCACAATTTTAGAGCCCGGCATTGCCATCGATCTGAATCAAATTCTGAAGGTAGAGAATTTTACCGAACTGCAAAAAACTGTCTTTTGGACGCTTCAGGAATTTTTTTGCTGCTACAAGCTCGGAGAACATTTAGATCAAATATTGGAGTTCGTCCTCTATGACATCGAGGACGATAATTTCGAGGATTCAGAAGAGGAAGATTCGGAATTTCAAGAGCCTTCCGAAGAAGATCAGGACTTGGTAGTTCAGGAAGCGAGCGCTGTCCTGCTTACTCTGCTGAGCTTAAAAAAGGAAAACGGCAGACTTTCCGACTCGGCACAAGGATTAGCAAACGACATTATTCAAAAGTTCAATTTGGACGTAAATCCGATTTTCCCTGACGAAAAAAGGCATTAATTTCCCCATAGAGAAAACCATGAACCATAGCGAAATCACACGAGAAGAAACCGCAGAATTTCTGTCCAAAATATTAACCATTCAAAGCGAAATCCTCGCTAATCCGACGGCTGAAACCTGCAGCCTGTATCCTTCAGCCGAGCAGGCATTCAATGCCCTTTCAGAAGCTCTGGGCTGCAGCGGAGAGCCTTTCCCGAATATTGCGTTCAGTGAAGATTTCAACCGCAGTTTCGCAAAGCTCTTCTACGGAATCGGTGAAAAAACGCTCGGCTTAACTCATTCATTCTGGACAGAAGGCGGACTTTCGACCGCCGGAACAGGAACCAGAAACGCATTTGCAATTTACAGAAAAGAAGGTCTTGGCAACGCCACCAGCCTTCCGGACGATCATTTGGCTGTTGAACTCGCCTTCATCGCCAAGCTTCTATCAGAAAATAAGATCAGAGAAGCCGTCGACTTTACTGTAAAAGAGGTTTTGTCCTGGTGGCCAAACGCGCTGCTTGGTATTCTGCGCGCAAGCAGCAGTGAGGACCTGAACAAATTCTTCAAGTCGATTAACTCTTCGCTGCTCATGGTCAGTGAGCTTGCAAATTAAGCATCTCTAAGCCCTTGTCGTTCTCTTTCCTTGATATAGTATTATTAAATCAAGAAAGGAGGACTTTACATGACCGAGAAGAAGACTAATAACGGTCACGGCGGAAAACGCGCCGGCGCAGGACGTCCTGCTTTAGACGGTACAAGACGAATTTCAATCTGCCTCACCGAAGCGACCTACCCAGAATTCAAACGAAGAGGCGGTGCTGTTTGGCTTCGACAGGAGCTCCTTCGCAAACCGCAAAAAGAAACGTTCAGCGATCAGGAGCTGGAGGAGGTATCAGATGATGTTTGCTTTCCTGCTGCAGATCTCAAACCTCTGCGTATCCCTGTCTATGAATACGGTGTTCAGACTGGTTTTCCTTCTCCCGCAGAAAGCTATATTGATCGATCCTTAGACCTTAACGACTTTCTGATTCCAAACCCTGCGGCAACCTTCTTTGTTTACGTCAGCGGAGATTCCATGAATTTGGCAGGGATGGACGACGGTGATCTGCTGATTGTTGATCGTTCTTTAGAACCCAAGAACGGCGATATCGTCATCATGAGCATCGACAATGAATTTACCGTCAAACGCTTTGAGAAGCTAAACCGCAGCATCCGACTTATGCCTGAGAGTTCCAATCCCGTATATAAACCGATTTCGCCGAAAGGAAACGAAGAATGGCGGTTTATCGGCGTTGTCACGCATACGATTAAAAATAATTAAGGTTATGGCCGCCCTGGTCTTCGCCTTGGTGGACGGAAACTCATTTTTTGCCTCATGCGAAAAGGTTTTCGTCCCGATTTGCGGCATCGGCCCGTCATCGTGCTGAGCAATAATGACGGCTGCGTCGTCGCGCATTCAAGCGAAGCAAAACAGTTAAGCATCAAGATGTGTCAGCCGTTCTTTGAAATCGAGGATCTGTGCTTTCGGGAGAACGTCTCGGTATTTTCCATCAACTATGAACTCTATGCCAATCTCTCCGGACGCATGATGAGCACGATCGCTTCACTTACGGACAGCATCGATCCCTATAGCATTGATGAATGTTTCGCGAACATGACCGGCTATGAGCAGTTAAACATCAATCTGACAGAACTGGGTTTTCAAATTAAAGAGCGCGTGCTGCATAATGTCGGCATACCTACCTGCGTAGGGATAACTCCGACCAAAACACTCGCCAAATACTGCAATCATCTGGCAAAGCACTACCGCGGTATAAACGGCGTATGCAACTGGCTTGACCTTACGCCTCAGCGACAGGCCAAAGCGCTAGCCTGTGAGCCTGTTTCTGAAATTTGGGGTGTAGGGCGTCGATACACAGAACGACTTAACCTCATGGGTATAGAGACCGCTTTAGATTTATCCCGAGCCGATCCGATCAAGATACGCAAAGAATTTGGACTGGCTCTTGCCATGACAGTAACGGAACTTCAGGGCGTCACATGCATTCCTCTGAAACTGATCAAACCCAAACGCAAACAAATCATGCGGAGCCGAAGCTTCAATTCTCTGGTCACCGCAAAAGAGGATTTGATCGGCGCTCTAACTCTTCACGCTCAGGAGTGCGGACGCACTCTGCGCAAAGAGGGTTCATACGCACAAGTGGTTGGAATTGTTCTTAACACAAACAGCTTCCGCACTCAAGATCCTCAATATCATGCCTATCCGTGTATTGGCCTTTAGTACCCAATCAGCGATACTCGTACTCTAATCCGCTGCGCTTTGAAACTTCTGGATAAATATTGTCGTTCGGGATACCTGTACAAGAGAGCCGGAGTGTATGTGGGAGAAGTCATTCCCGAAAAAAACACCACCGGAGATCTGTTTGCTGAGGCGGAAAACGCCCGACAAAACGTTCTCTGCGGGCTCATTGACAAGATTAATGACCGATACGGCAAACAAACACTGAACTTTGCGTCATCGAGCTTTAAGAAAGAGAACTGAGAAATGAGGAGCGGCCGCTTAAGCCCCGGATATACCACCTGCTGGACGGACTTACCTCGAATTGGAGCACTGCGAAGCGAGCTTCGGCACAGAGCGTACTGACCTGTGAACATGTTCACGGAAGAAGAATCTCAGCACTTGAAACGAAGAAAAGGCGCACCGCTTCTCGGCTAATCTCCGCGGCGATTCCATCGCATTTAACGCTAACTCTTTGAAATTCTGTGATGAGTTTTTGTCAATCCGCACAGTGAAGTATTTAGAATTTTAAGCACCAAGGACAAAACATCTATTAAAAGCCAACTATGTTTACCACAACTATTCTTCACTCTTTATCGGCGCTTTGCGTGCTGCTAATCATCATCGGCTTTGGGCTCTGGCTTTCGTCTAAAGGCATGTTTGATGCGCCCAAGAGCCGACTTATTGTTTCCAGGCTGGTCAACACCTCAATCCCGTGTTTTCTCTTTTACTCGGTCATTTCGAAGTTCTCTCAGGAGCAGCTGCTTAATCTGCTGAAATTCGCCGGCGTTCCGTTCCTGACGGTAGCCATCAACTTTATTATTTCCCTGATTCTGGTCAGGACTCCTCTGGTGCGTCCTCATTTAAAAGGAACTTTCATCGCAACTTTTTCTGCCGCGAGCGTTCTCTTCGTCGGCGTCCCTCTGGTCACGACGATGTATGGTTCGGACGGAATCCCGTATCTTTTAGTGTACTTTTTTGCGAACTGCGTTTTCATCTGGACAATCGGCTTATATAACATTCAGCTTGACGGCGTTAGAAAGGGCGGCGGAGAAATTCCAAAACTAATCTCCAAAGAGAGCGCCCGCAAATTTTTTTCTCCGCCCTTAATTGGTTTTATGCTCGGTTTATCCGCAGTGATGCTGTCCGTACCCATACCAAAATTTATAGAAACTTCTACCCGCTATCTCGGTCAGCTGACGACACCGCTGGCGCTGATTTTTGTAGGCATCACGATTTACCACATCGGTTTTGACAAACTAAAGCATCTGCCTCGTGAGGTTTGGTTAGTGCTGCTGTCATGTTTTCTGATTCGGCCGCTCACAATGTATTTCTGCACCATGCCGCTTGATATGGAACCGCTGATGAGAAAATGCTTTATCCTCGGCTCCGCGCTTCCGGTTTCTACGGTTTTCGCGGTACTTGCAAAAACTTACGGCGGAGATGAAGAGTTCGCCTCTGAAACGATTGGCGCAAGTACCGTTGGAATGATTGCGGTTCTACCTATTCTTCTGATTGCTGTGAACCTGATTTAGAAGAGAGCAGCGCGCTTATAAGCGTGCTTCCGCCATTCGGCCTCAGAGAGAACAAGATATGCCTAGCTTCGGCTTCGACCTCTTGCTCTAAATTCAACTTTGGCTAAGGTCAGAAGGGATCTGACCCGAGCAATGCTGAAGCCGGTTTCCATTGCTATTTCTCTTATTGATCCGCCTTCGGAATACCGCTTAGCAACAAGAGCTGCAAGCGCTTCATTGGTGTCGTCACAAAGTCTCTGGTGTGGGTAAAGCGGCAGCATGATCTCCTGACTCTGAGATTCGATTTCTCCGCCGGAATAACCGGGATAGCGTTTGCCTTTCGGCACAACGTCTTCAGAGGCCTCTGCACCCCAAACAATCCAATTGGGCCTTGGATATCTGGCAAACATTTCCAGATATGGTCCGGGAGAGCACGACTCAATCAAATCGTATTGTTCATCCGGTTTACGGGAATGCTCGCGCTTTCTGGTTTCAATCATGTTCACCTGAGAGCGTCCCGGCGGCAGCGTACGCATATGGCCTCTAACGCCGAACAAGAGAATTTCCGTCACATTCCTAAAGTAAAAACCTACGCCTCTTCCGTCCGGGCCTCCGTCTTTTCTTCGTTTGGCCCAAATAATATTGGAGACATAGCGGAATCCCCAACTCTTCATGACTTCAAGGCCTTCAGGGAGCAAAGCATTAGGTACCCAAAGATACAGATGAGAATTTTCATTTGCGCATTCCGCAACCGGTAAAGCCATAATTTCTTCTAGCGACATGGTCGCATAACGGCCTAACCGCTTGTGCTCGGGAGCGACCTTGCCGGTACGGTTAGAAAACCGCCAAGGGGGATCCGCTAAAATTGTTTTAAACTTACCCGGAATTTGAGGTAATGCTTCACTCATTTGCTCGTTCCACAATCTGTTCACTTAGCAATCATATTAACAGATCTTTATTTGGATCTTTATGCAATTAACTACTTCATACCAAAATACCTCTCTTCTTAACCTTCAATCAAAGTTCTGTTTTTTCGAAGTTCGAGACGCATCTGCTGTTTTATCAGCATCCTGCTCAAAAGAATGGGATGAATTTGTAGAAATTCTGGAAAAATTTACATTTTCCGGGGATGTTCTTCTCGCAAAAGGCGGAAACAAATCGGCTCTTGTTTCCGAACTGGAAAGTCTGTTCTACAAAAAAGGCTGGATGGAAACGCGAGTCGACTCAGAACAGATTTTGTACGAACTTCCTAAAACCGGTCGATTAACCGGAGAAAAAAATAAAATCCTCAAAATTTCCGGGAAAAATAAGAAATTCCCAATTACAGGTAAAACTTCTTCACTTCAGACTATTGAAAGAATCAATCTCCTGACTAAAAAATTCCCCGAAGCTCGCATTACTTCGACTTATCAAGAAGGTTACCAGGTCGACTGTTTAAAAGGCAGAGTTGCTATTGATATTGAATGGAACGCAAAAGACGGAAATCTTGATAGAGATCTTTCCGCATATAGAGCTTGGTATGACTTCGGTCTTATCGACGGAGCAATTCTTATCACCAAGGATATAACAGAATGCCGCAAACTTATTCATGACCTGTGGCAAGACTACCTGTGCACCAATAACCTTCCTAAGAACACACTTCCACCTGTTGATCTGAAAACGTCAACAACAACCTCCAGCGATAAAGCAGTTGAACGAATTAAGCGGGGAGATGCCGGAGGATGTCCGGTGTTGATTGTTGGAAGGATGTTGGGATGGAAGTCCGTATTCCCCTAAGAAATAGTTTTAGTGACCGGCCCTCGCATTTCGAGGGCCAATCAAAGCACTGCTTACTGCCAAGCCGGCAGGACTGAACCCTGGAATTTCTCAATAATGAACTGTTTCACCGGTTCAGACTGGAAAGCTTTCACGAACTGCTGAACTCTGGGATCGTTCGCATTATTTTCGCGAGACGCGATAATAATCAAAGCAAACGGAGCATCCTTAGATTCAAAGAAGAAGCCGTCTTTCTTCGGAGAGAGACCAGAGCTGATGACGTAATTCATCGGGATCGTCGCAATGTCCACATCAGAGAGGCTTCGAGGCAGCTGAGCTGCTTCGAGTTCTTTGAATTTGAGTTTCTTCGGGTTAGATACGATATCAGCGACCGTCGCATTGCCTCCGACTCCGTCCTTGATTTTAATGAGACCCGCATTTTCGATCAGAAGAAGCGCTCTGCCCTCGTTGGAAGGATCGTTCGGGATCGCAAATGTAGCGCCTTCCGGAATATCTTTTACGTCATGGATATTCTTAGAGTAAAAGCCCATCGGCTGAACTACAGCGTCACCGATCTTTTTAAGTTTTGTCTTCTGCTGCTTGTTAAAGTTATTTAGGAACGGTTCGTGCTGGTACACAACAACATCAAGAGCACCTTCATCCAAACTTTTGTTCGGTGTGACGTAGTCGGTAAACTCGACAAGCTTAACATTTAAACCCTGAGCTTTTGCAACTTCAGCAGCCTTCTGGACGTTCTCGGCATGAGGACCTGCAGTAGCGCCGACTTTCAATTCTGAAGAGCTCTTCTTATCACCGCAACCGGTTAAAAGAATCGGTGCCGCAATGGCTGCCGCCGCAATCAGCTTAATTAACTTAGATCTCTGCATTTTTATACTCCGTATTAAATAGAACTTTTTATAAGGATTTTGCTTCTGATATTTCGCCGGCTGTAGCTATAGATACACCAACGTTAGAGTTAAAACTTAGTTGTATTTAATTGTCCAGGCGGACGAAAAACAGAAGCAGGATTGAGAAAATTTGACAGGTACGCGCTTAGGCGTGCCTAAAGAAAATCACATTCGGCACATTCGATTCTGAGCAACACCAACCCCTTCGCTGTGCAGCGAATCAAATAAGGAGTTGATCAAAATAAAGCTCATTTAATGTGTCCTTTGAAATCGACAATTATTATTTTACGAATAAAAAAATCAAAAAAACGAAGATGCAAGAAATATTTTTTCTGCGATAGCTAATCTCATGAATAAGTCAGAGAATTACTTTGAATCCGGACATTAAAAAGTCGTGAGGCTCTTTGGATAGACTTGGTCTATGAACATGTTCACAACGGCTTTCGCATCCTGCTGAAACCCGCACTATAAAAGAACCTTCGCCATCATTCATAATACAGAAAACATCATTTCTCCCAAAACATGCTCACTGTAAAAAAACTTGCGCAATCAGTCGGCGTCTCAGACGATCTCATTCGCCATTACACAGAATGCGGGCTGCTCAATCCTGTGGTCAACACTGAGAATCACTACCGCTTTTACGATGAAGAAGATTTTTTGTGTCTGTCTACAGCGAGATCTGTAAAAAATCTGGGCTTTTCTCTCTCTGAAGTTAAAGATTACTTGGAGGATTCTGCTCAGGAGCGCATCGACAAACTCCGGCTGAAAAAGCAAGGGATTGAAGAAAATATCGAAGAACTGATAAAACTCAAAAATCGAATTGAAGAAGTCGAAAACTATCTCTCTTTGACAAAACTCTGCAACGGCACTGTTAAAGATGTTCGACGAGATTCCATCCACAGCATCTACACGTACAGCGCCTCAAAAATAAAGGCTCCGGATCCGAGGATCGTTAAAAGTTTCTCTGAACTTTTTCCATACACACATATTTCAATCAAAATTCCACTGGAGGAACTTAACGATCCGAATTTCCAAGACGTCTATTCCGTTCAACTCGGCCTTGGACTCATCGCCAAATACGCAAGAGGCTTTAATGCCGATACTGCTCCTCCTGTAGAGTCCATTCCTGAAGGCAGGTTCCTAATCATCTACCTGAAGACCAGAGACATCCTCTCTTTATCCCCCGAAGAGATTCGTCCGCTGCTGAACAAAGCGAAAGAGCTCGGCAAAAGCTTTACACATCAGTCTTCAGGTCGGCTGCTCGCCATGGAGCGGGATGAAAAGGGATTTTTGTATTCCATCCTCATACGGGTTCGCATCGGAGATTAATTGACCTTGGTGTTACACCAACCTTTACAGTGCTCGCATTGAATTATTATTTCTACCCAAGGTGAACACTATGACTATCATCAAACTTGCTGCAGCGGCTGCCGCTCTCTGCACTGCCCTCCCTGCCCTTTCCGCCGACCTCAAGTCCGGAACATACGAAACCACCGGTAAAGGCAATAACGGACCTGTGGTTGTCAAGACAACGATTGACGACAACAAAATCAAAAGCATCGAAGTTGTTCAGAACTCTGAAACACCGATGATCGGCGAAACAGCGGTTAAAACACTGCCCGGCAAAATCGTTGAACGACAGTCGCTTTCTGTCGATGACGTTGCCGGCGCGACCAATTCGTCTAAAGCCATTAAGCAGGCTGTTCTGGAAGCACTCAAAAAGGCGGGCGGCGACGCTTCGAGCCTGAAAGAGAAAACTGTAGCTAAAGCAGCTACCAAAAATGAAGACAAAACCACCGATCTTCTTGTCATCGGCGCTGGCGGAAGCGGTATGGCCGCGGCAATCGAAGCGAAGAGCAAAGGATTGAATGTTATCCTTATCGAGAAGCTGCCGATGGTTGGCGGAACCACTGCGCTTTCGTCTACTGCGTTTAACGCCGGCGGAAGCAAAGTTCAAATGAAAATGGACAAACCGTATACCGCAGATGATTACTACAAAAAGCTAAAAGGCAAAGGAGAGGATGACGCTTCACTTCGCAAACTAGCCGACCTTTCCGGCCCTGCTGCGGACTGGCTTGTTGATATGGGCGCAGATCTGGGCAGAGTCATCAACGGTTCACAGCATACGCCGAAGGATGGCGGCGCGCTTGGTTCCATGCTCGTACCTGTGATGAAGAAAAAACTCGACGAGCTCGGCATTGTCCCTCTGACCTCCACCAAGGCCGATGAACTCTACATGCACAACGGCCGCGTAGACAGCGTTAAAGTCTCTAATGAAAACGGCCATTACATCATTCATGCTAAGGGCGTTATTCTTGCGACCGGCGGGTTTGCCTCCAATCCAAAATTTGTCGCTCAGTACACACCGATGTGGGCCGGATTCCCGTCCACAGCCAGCCGCGGCGCTACCGGTGACGGTATTGTGCTGGCAGAAAAAGTCGGCGGAACAACCGACAAGATGGGACTTGCCGGTCCTCAGACCGTCGCCTACAACACCGGGAACGGCGCCATCTCACTGACAAATGTTCGCTATAACGGTGCGATTCTTGTCAATGACGAGGGCAATCGTTTTGTCAATGAACTTTCTCTGACGCCGATTCTTGGCAAGGCCATCAAAGATCAAAAAGGCGGCCACGCTTTCCTGATCTTCGATCAGGCTTCGATTGACCGGGCCGCACTAATGAAGAAATACAAAGCCGCCGGCTACTTCACAGAAGCCGCGACAATTGAAGAACTTGCCAAGAAACTCGGCATCAATCCTCAGAATCTTGAAAAGACTGTTGCGCTTTACCGCAAAGGCATGGATGACGGCGTTGATCACGAGTTCGGCCGTAAAGACTCCCGCTTCAGCCGAATCGACAAAGCGCCTTACTACGGAGCGAAGATCAGCCCTGCAAGCCAAACCACTTATGGCGGCGTCAAGATTGATTTAGACGCCAGAGCTGTCGATAAGAACAACAAGCCGATTCCCGGTCTCTACGCGAGCGGTGAAGCCGCTGCGCAGTACGGACAAGGCGTCTCTATCGGCGTGATTCTGGGCAAACTTGCTGCAGATACCGCTGCTGAAGATATAAAGAAAATGAAGTAGTACAAGAAGTTCGGGCGCCGATTAGGCGCCCATTTTTTATCTTAGAAACCCCATCTTGCGGTATTTGTCGAAGCGGATTGCCACATTAGTTCTCTCACGCTCTTTCAGCCAAAGCGCGAATTTCACAAGCCTGCTGTTGGAGAGCGACTCTCTGCGGATCGCAAAAGTGACATGCCAAGCCGGACGGCTCCAATAAGGCAGTACTTGAACAACCAAACCGCTTTTAAGCTCTTTTTCAATCGAGGAAATAGACAGATCCACAGAAATTCCTTCACCCGCAAGCAGCGCCTCTTTACCGCTTAACACATCGCCGCTGAAAACAATCTCGCAATAATTCAGCGGCACGGAGCGCGATCCGCAATGAAGCTCGTTTGTCATCGGATAGTGCCTGGAAGCACGGAGAATTAATGAGTGGTCGCTAAGATCTTTCGGAGACGTCGGTACTCCTCTTTTACGAAGATAGGCGGGAGCAGCAGCAAGAACCGTCCGCGCTTCATAGCACGGCCAAACCATTAAACCGTCTGTAGGCGGATGGTATGGAAGACAGACTAAATCGGCCTTGCGCTCCAATAAATCCTGATGATCCAAATCCGAAAGGACTTGGATTTTGAGTTTAGGATCAAGTTTTTTATACAGCCGAATCGACTTTCTATAGGACGAACGAGAAATATTTACCGGAATACTCATCGTAATCAGCGCTTCTTCGCTCTTAACCGACTCAACCGCATCCAGGAGCTCGCTGTAAGCCTTTGTCAGCTTTTTTACTGCCGGGATGATCTGAATCGCTTCATTGGTAAGCTGAGCAGGACGGCGGTGATGATCGATCAGCTTCATGCCGAGATCGTTTTCCAGTTTCTGAATCAGCCGCGTGCAGGCCGGCAAATCTTTGTCCAGATCAATGGATGCGGAAGTGATTCCTTTTCCACTGCCGAGCTTCTCAATCAAAGACCAAATCTGCAGATTGTCAGCGGCATTCAAAATTGTTCTCCCGAATGAGACTGTAAATAACTTGTGAAAAACACAAATAGATTCTTAATTTGCTATTTCAAGCATAGCGGCGCAGCTCTAAGATTTGAAGGGTAGTTAACACTAATACAAACCAAGGAGAACTTCTATGACAACCCTTAAACGCCGTACATTCCTTTCTGCCGGAGCCGCTGCTGCGCTCGGAACCGTTTCCGGAATTGCTCAGGCTAAGAGCTTTGATCCGATGCCTGCGCAGTGGGACGAAAATTTTGACGTCATCGTTATCGGCAGCGGTTTTGCCGGATTAGCAGCTGCCTGCGAAGCAAAGAATCAAGGCGCGGGAAATGTCATTGTGCTTGAAAAAATGCGTTCTGCCGGCGGCAACTCCGTCATTAACGGCGGCATTATGTCGGTCCCCGGAAGCGCCTTCCAGAAAACTCTAGGAATCAAAGACTCTCCGGAGCTGCTCGCAGAAGACATGATTCGCGAAGGTTTAGGCTACAACTATCCGGAAAAAGTCAGCGCCATGACCAAAGCCGCGCTTCCGACTTACGAATGGCTTGTCAAAGAAATCGGCGTTGAGTTTGTTGACGGCAAAGTCGGCCAGGAAGGCGGTCATTCTGTTCCCCGCCACGTATACACAACCAACGGTTCAGGTTCAGGCATTGTTTCCAAGCAGCTTGAATACGCAAAGAAAATCGGTGTTCCTGTCAGACTTCGCTGTTACGTTGAAGCAATCATCAGAGACTCTGACGGAAGAGTTAAAGGCGTCAAGGTTCGCGACGGCTACCGTTTCGGCAAACCGGACTCCGGAAAGGTTAAGTACCTTAAAGCCGGTAAAGCTCTTGTACTTTGCTACGGCGGTTTCGGTGCCGACGTCAATTTCCGCATGAAGTTTGATCCGAAACTTACTGACAAATTCGAAACCACGAATCAGCCGGGCGCCACTTCAGAACTCTGGCGTGAAGCTTCCCGCATCGGCTGCAACATGATTCAAACCGACTGGATTCAGTGCGGTCCTTGGAATTCGCCTGAGGAAAAAGGCATGGGTATTGCGCTTTATTTCGCTCAGGGTGCTGCCGCAACGATGGGCATCTGGGTCAATACCGCAACCGGCAAACGTTTCATTAACGAGCTCGCTAATCGTAAAGTCAGAGCTGACGCCGTCATCAATAACAACAATAAAGGGCAGCCGTGTATCGCATTAGCCGATCAGAATGCTGTCGATCTGACAATTAATCAGACGCGTAAAGGCATTCTTGACAAACAGTTGGAAAGAAAAGTGGTTCATAAGTTTGACACACTTGAAGCGGTCGCTGCAGAGTACAAGATTCCGCTTGATGAACTGAAAAAGACGATCGACGCCTATAACGCAGCTCTAGCCAAGCAGTCCGGCGACGAAATGGGCCGTCCCTTCACTAAGAACGCGAAACCCATGGGTACAGGTCCTTGGTACTGTTCGCTTCTTTCTCCGAAAGTACACCACTGTATGGGCGGTGTTGAAACCAACAGTCTCGGTCAGGTGATTGACATTTCCACCGATAAACCGATTCCGGGTCTTTATGCTGCCGGCGAATCGACAGGCGGTGTCCACGGCGCTGTACGTTTAGGCTCTTGTGCCACAATGGACTGTCTGGTCAATGGAAGAATCGCGGGCGCAAACGCCGCTAAAGAATCTGCCTGGAGCTAAATATGCGTAAAAAGCTGCTGATCTCTTTCTGCGTACTCTTTGGAGCGCTTAGTTTGGCAGCGCAAAGCTTTGCCGCTGACAAGTTCGGTGCTGATCGTCATACTGCAAAAGGCGTTCAGTGCGCAGCTTGTCACGGCCCGGATCCGAAAAATCCAATCTATCCGGAAGAAGCTCAGTGTGTTGCCTGTCATGATAAGGCGGCTCTTGCGAAGAAAACTCAAAACCTTCCGCAGGCCAACCCACATGCGGCTCCGCACAACGGTGACTGCACCCTCTGCCATATGCAGCATGAACCTGCAGTCAACTACTGCGCTCAGTGCCACAACTTTAAATTTAACGTGAAATAAAAACGCCACAGGTACCCGTTAAGGCACCTGCACACCGACTGATCGATTGTTAATGCGTTCTGTCGGAAATAATTAAAGGTTTCCTCCGGTCGATTTAACCGCGGCCGGATTTTCTTTTGGTGCGCCGAGTTTTGTCTTGAAGAAATCAACGACGGTATTGATTACATTCGGCTGATACCAAGAAACATCGCCATGTTTTGCTCCTTCAAGAATAATGTAGCGCACGTCTTCCTTCTTATTTTTCAGAGCATTGAACATTTGAACGCTCTGCACAGGACTGACTAGAGGGTCTTCACTTCCGTGCATCAGCAGATACGGCGGTTCATTTCCGTTGACGTGCCCGATAGGACTTGCCTCAAGCGCCTTTTCAGGAGTTTGAAGGATGGATGCCCCGGGAAATTTACCGAACGCGGGGCCGTTGACCAAAAGCGCTTCCGTCACAGCGGGCGACTCGTGGACCTTCTCAATTTCAGGAGAGAACCCTGCTCCGATATTTCTCAGATCTGAAATTCCGTAGAGCGAAACCACCGCCTGAACATCAGAGGATTGATCGAGATAATCGCCTTTATCGAACTCTTTTTCTCCGTTTGTTGCTCCGGCCATCTGGGAAAGATATCCTCCGGCCGAATCACCCAACACACCAATACGATCCGGATCGATACCGTATTCAGAGGCATGAGCGCGCAGGAAGCGAACAGCGGCCTTAGCGTCTTCCAGAAGCGCCGGGAATTTATTAGGAACAACACGGTACTCGGCCGCAGCTACCACGTAACCGGCTTTGGCCAAGGCGGTCCTCATTTCAGTGAATTTTTCGTAATCAGCGGAAGTGAAGCCGCCGCCCGGGAAATAGACAATCGCTGGCTTGAGCAAATTATTTCTTGGAATCATGACGCTCATACGCATTGCCCGATTCGCTCTGAGGCCTTTAATTTGCGCATAAACAATTCCGGACATCGAGTCGATCTGACCATTCTCGATATTAGGCTTCATTATTTCCGCTCCGGGTGCCGATGAAAGGTCGACCGCCTGAGCCTCCAGCACTGAGGCCATCAATAATCCTCCGATAATTAAGCAGATTTTCTTCATTTCATCCTCCGATTATGTCGTTAATCATAACGAAAGATGATCTAATCAAAAACCAAAACAGTTTGGTTAGTCGGCTTAACTAAAATCAAAACCGGAGCGAGAAAAGACTCGATCCGGTTTTTTGTTTTTGTGCAGCGCTACTGTTTGGAAGTGCTACTTTTTAAGCAGTTTATTGAAATCGCTGTCCAGCTTAGCCAGAGCCCGATCAATATTTTCTTGATTGGTCTGAGCCCATTTTTCCTGAGCATTGATCTTTTGTTTCATACTTTCGAGGCTCTTAGCAAGTTCTGCCGGCTGCGGACCTCCCGACGTCCTGCGGTTTTCAATGATCTTGATCGGATTCAAGGTATCCTTGAACTGCGACTCGGACATAGGACATTCCGGATTGCCTTGCGGGTACTCTTTCTTAATTACCTCCGCATAAATTCGCTTCACTTCGGAATATGGAAAGTCTGCGGGCTTGATATCATGGGCTTTAGCATACCCAACGATCTGACTCGCAATGTGATGTCCGACTCTGAATGGAAGTTTGTAGTCCCTCATAAACACGTCAGCAATTTCCTGACTTGCTGTCCAGTCCAGATTCAATTCCTCAAGAGCTCGCTTTGGATTAACTTGAAGCGCTTTTATAACCCTTGTGAACTGCTTCAGCATATCGATTGTTTCTTTGACTCTGCGGGAGTTGTCTGCAACGTTGCGGGCATCTCCCATTCCCGGAATGATATTGTGGGCCAGCCATACAGCCTGCTGAGCGTCCCCTATTAATCTGCTTGCATTGGTTCTTGTTCGGATCATGAGACCCGGATTTCGTTTCTGAGGCATTGCAGAAGAAACATAGGTGTTTTCTCCACCCTCCTGCAAGAGAATCCACGGACGCGGCTGAGCATACTGAACACTCAGATCTTCGATGAACGTTGCTACGTGCAGTGCGATGCTTGTTAGGACAGAAGCAAGTTCGACGGTTTCATCATTGGATTTAAACTGGCCGGCATCATAGGCGTTTTCAACCGGTGCCTTAAAGCCGAGATAATCGGACATTCTCTGGCGGTTCAGCGGCCAGCTAGTGCCGTTAAGAACCGTTGTACCCATAGCGCAGTAATTCAATCTTTCATAGAGGTTTTCAATTCGCTGAGCATCTCGATGAAACGCAGAAAGATAGCCTAAAAGATAGTGGGCATAACTGTTCGGCTGAGCCGCAACACCGTTTGTATAGTTCGGAACAATCGTACCGCGGTTCTTTTCTGCAAGATTTAGAAGCACCTGCATTGTCTTAGAAAGTTCTGTCATCAACTCTAAGCTCTGATCCCGCATAATTGCGGATCTAAAAGTCGCGTGCATATCCTGACTCGATCTGCCAATATGCAGCATCGTGACATCCATCCCCGCCTTTTTAATTAAAAGCGGTTCAAATGTGATTACCGTTTTTGGACGCTTTTCCCCCGGTTTATTGCCGTCATCAAGAACGTCTTTAATCCCCTGAGCAATTTTAGGTGTAACCGCTTTGTCAAGAAGTCCCTCTTCGCTATTAATTACAGCTGTTGCCTTATTCATCTCCCCAAGCCAAAAGAACTCATCTCGATTTTGGGCGTAAGCAGAAAACGCAATTAGAGAGCATAAAAATAATGCAGCGGATTTTTTTAACTTCATATTTATTTCTCCTGAAATTGAAGCTCTTAAAGTAAATGACATATTTGGTATCCTTCAAGAGTTATTTTTCATTTTTGAAAATTAGAAACGAACCCCCTCCAACAAGGCTTGTTATTTTGATTTTTTCTAAGAAAACATGGATCCATCGTTCGATTTAGCTGTCTGGAAATATCTTTACCTGATGTCTAAAGGTAAGACGCTCGACGGAATTTCTCGAGAAAACAACCTTTCTCTTGCATCTTTATTGCGAAAAATTCGTGCGCTGGAAGAACGTTTAGGTACGCCGCTGCTGACGAACACGAAGCCCCTTCGTCTTACAGAAGACGCCGTCAAATGCATCCCAGAGATAGAGAAGCTTAACCAGTCTCACAAAGAACTTCTGAACTGCTTTAACAACGGACAAATCAAACCGAAATGCATCCAGTTTGCGGTTGCTCCCGGCTCCCTTTCGGCCGGTGAAGTCAATTTAGTTTTAATGGAATTTTCTAAGCTGTATCCGGCAATAGAGTTCCAGGTTGAGGTAGGGCCAAAAATTCAAGAAATAGTAGAGGGAAGTTGGGAAATATCCACATTTACCGGAGAACTTAATTCTCCGGATCTCGAAAAACTTTCCCGCGGGAATGCAACATACATACCCGTCGCCTCCCCACTCTATATCAAGAGATTTGGTCTGCCGAAAGATCCTGCTGAGTTGATCAATCATTTCTGTGCGGTCTTTCGCGGAAAATCCAGAGCGGAAACAACTGTGTTGGAGAAGGATGGTCGCATCCATCCTGTACGCTATCAAAGATGCATAAAGTCTACGGATATTCTTTTTCTTAAAAATCTTGTTCTTCAAGGGCAGGCTATTGTCATTGACCTTCCCCTAGGCCATTGTGCGGAGGAAATTATTCAGGGCAAACTCGTGCCTATCCTTGACGGGTGGCACAGAAAGTCCGAACCGCTCTGGATTGTTACATCCAAGAAAAAGTGGAAGGAGCAGCACATAAGAATCTTTATGCAGTGGTATTCGCAGACGTGGAGAAACCTCTTGAAATCTAAAGCCCGCCAGGTTCTTCCATTCATAAAACCGAATACCTATAAGGCCATTTTCAATCCGGAAATTCAAGACCGCTAATCTTAAAACTGTTTTCTGAGACGAAAAATGGTCTTACCAATGCAGTGGAAGACCACAAGCAGCTCCTGCTCATGCATTCCGACTGGCCGGATTTATGAGCATTCTTTACCTTTTCCTGACTTTGACCGAATGAATGAGACACTCAGTTGGCAGACCCTAACTCTTCAGAACATCTTTCTTTTTGGGCACTTGAGCCGCCCTGACACCGTTATATCAGCGTATCCTGATTCCATAATCTAATGCAGGAGATTGAAGATGAAGGTCTGCAGCGCGCTATTTCCACTCTTGTTTTCTCTGTCCATGTCGTGCATCCCCTGCTCTGCACAAACCGAAGTAAACATTCCACGATCACCGAGCGCACAGGAAACACCGATGCAGGAACTCGGCCGAATGCTTTGGTTTGATCCGAGACTTTCACGCTCCGGATTTATTTCCTGCAACTCCTGCCACAATCTTTCCACAGGCGGCGTGGACAATCTTAAGACCTCTGTCGGCGACTATTGGCAGCAGGGTCCGATTAACTCACCGACCGTGCTAAACGCCGAACATCAGGTTGCTCAGTTCTGGGACGGTCGAGCATCCACTTTAGAAGAGCAGGCCGGCGGTCCGATCACGAACTCGAAAGAGATGGGGGCCACGCATGAACTTGCCGTTACGGTAATCGACTCTATCCCCGGCTATAAACCGTACTTTCGCAAAGCGTTCGGTACCGACGAAGTAACTTTTGACCGCATTACCGCCTCTATCGGCGCATTTGAGAAAACGCTGGTTACTCCGGATTATCCGTTTGCTCGCTACATGAAAGGCGATAGAAACGCTATAAGTGAACAACAAATACGCGGCTGGGAAACATTTAAAAAGTATCGCTGTGTCACCTGTCATTCCGGTCCTAATTACGGCGGCAAGTCCTTTCAGAAAATGGGCGCCGTAAAGGATTACGAAACAACAAATCCTTCACTGGGACGCGCAGATTTCACCAAGCGGGATCGAGACCGCATGTTCTTTAAGGTGCCGATTCTTCTTAATATCGAACTCACCTATCCGTATTTTCATGACGGTGCTGTCAGCTCTCTTCCCGAAGCTGTTAAGATCATGGGAGAGCTGCAGCTTGAGAGAAGTTTTAGTCTGGAACAAATAGCAGACATTGTTGCTTGGCTCAAATCTTTGACCGGAAAACAGCCTGAGATCGTATTGCCGAAGCTGCCGCCAAACGGCCCTCTGACTCCAATCGCCGAGCCGTGGCAAAAATCAAATTAATGTCTTGTGCGATAAAGCGAGAGGTCGGTCGTTGAACTGACCTCCGGAAATCACTTGTGCGACGGAATTCTAAAGAGGGGAGGTCTCTTATCAACTTGACCGACGCAGGTCTACAGACAAAAAAAGGAGCACCTAAAAAATTTGTTTAGGTGCCCTTATTCAATCAGGAGCAAAGGCCGAATTGCTCGGCAGAATCTTCGCTCCTTCTCAACCTCAAATCCCAAGGAGAAGTGACAATATTCAATTGCCACAACTGAATATTAGCATAATTGCCTACTGATAAACCCTAATACTTCTATAAATCAACCCCATTTTGGGCGGGACGGTTTGCTTTCTAAGTGTTTTCACCGTGGCAGGATTCTCATCTGTTACTTACAATTCATTTCAACAAACCAACAAAAATCCCAAGGGCCTTCGCAATGCGAAGGCTTTTTTTTGCTTTTAATCCAAAAAGAAGGATGCTGTTTTGATTTTCTCTTTCTGCGTGTATCAAGTTGTTTCAAAAACCGAGTTTTACCCGGAACCTTTCTATGAGGAGGTCTATCCGGAAACGATTTATTTTGATGTTGACGCGTCGGACGCTAAAACTGCTGTTACAGCCGCAGCAGACTTTCTCGTCAATCTTCAACTGGAGTGCGACGAAAAGTATTTTGCTCTGCTTGATAAACATAACATTCGTTACCGCAAACGCGAAGAGATCATTGAAAGAAGGCCTTTTTTTATCACTCGTCTAGCCTATGCAGACGATTCGAAACAAAAACCAATCCTTTCAGAACGACAGCTCAAGGATTACACAGCAATAAAGGAACTTCCCGCTATACCTAAGGTCCTAAATTTTTCCGCGGACCAAAAACCTAACAGCCTTCACTACCGCTTCTTCCGTAACCTCACGCAGCATCAATTTGTTTATGGTGCGGTCTTTTTAGCGATTGTGATTCTCCTGATTCTCGCGGTCCCTCAGTTTAGAGAACTCGGTGCTTTTGAAGTGATTGACTTGAAACCGGAATAGCCGCCAAAAAAGAGGCGCCTGTACAGGCGCCAAGTCTTTTGTCCCCCGGCATTGCCTACCGGAAGAATCCCATCATCAAATCCCAAGGAGAATCGTATTTGATGAGATTATCCTAGCATAAACCCTTAGGCAAATCCACTATATTTTTGACTATTCTCTTTGGCTTGTTCAATTATTTTGCAGATTCTTTGATACTCAGCCTGCACATCCGGTTCCATCGCAACGCCGTCATCCCATCTTCCTTCCTTAAAAGCAAGTTCCTGGGCCTTAACAAGGCGATTAAGCTCCGTGAACCCAAGCGTCGCGGTAATTGACTTTAGAGAATGCGCAGCGATCCTCGCCTCTTCTCTGCGCTGCTCTTTGATTGAAGAAAAGAGCTCCGAAAAGGTCGGATCTTCCGTAAAACGATAGAGATACTTCTCGAACATTCTTTCGCTGCCCATCATGAATTCAAGCGCAGCGTCCGCATTAATACCGTTCTCCTTGAGAAAGCTCCTGCATTTATCGTCCATTTTGTTCCTCTCACAGCTGAGTTATTTATCCGGCCTTCCTTTTTTGCATTCTGTCTCGGAAATGAATACGTTTACGATTGGTTTTCCATCTTTGTCCACGTGCCTGATTTCAAAACCGGGGAAACCTTCGTTCAGACGATCACGGAAGTCTGAATTTAAGCAGACTCCGTTCAGACTTCCGTTTTTAATTCGGTACTTGGCTTCTTCGTCAAACTGATCTGCCTGTTCCTTCAAATGTTTAATCGTATATAGAAGCGTGCCGTCTTCTTTAAAACCGTCCGCCGTACTTTCATATCCCTCTTCTTCAGCAATCTCAGGCATCACTGCGGTACCGCTGCGAGCAATCATAAGCGAGCGCTTCGGATCGCTTTTAATCAGTCTTCCCGAGGCTGCCCATGCGTCTCTGTCAAGATTCTGTTTGTGAACTTCCGCATTGAAATTCCTGCATGCTTTCATTTGTACTTTTACGCTGTCAAACCGGGTTCCTTCTCCGTCGTAAAAGTCATAATTCACATCGTCGATATCGTAATCAAAGTATGACGGTGTTTCTACGCAGGTCAGCCCCAAAAGAAACGTCCCGAAGTACTTCTTTTCTTCCGCTGAAAAACTCTGCGAAATCCTCTCCGGATAAGAAAGTTTGACCGAAACCGATCTGGAACCGTCCGGAGCCTTGATGTCGGCCCTGCCGTCCTCAAGCGCATCCTATGATTCTTTAAAAGTTCTGCGAGTTTATCGTTAATGCCTTTAAGCGCCTCGATATTTGACTGAGTCGGCTGAGGCTTTTCTTTCGCCTGCTCTGCCTGCGGTTCTTCCTGCACCGGAGCGCTTCCTTCATACCAAAGGATAAACACTGCACCTGCCGCCGCTATTACGTATCGATAGTCTATTCCGAACCACTTCATCGGCTTTGCTCCTTTCTCATGATTCTCTCACTTTAGCAGAAACGATAAATCGAAAAACTATGTCGCATGAAACACTGCTCGCAACGGTGTCATTTCCTGAAATCGGTTGACTACTTGATGTTGTTAAACCTAGTTAAAGTTTACTGTTTAAAGAGTAATCCCTG